>JBKJQK010000450.1:0-6601 GCA_046594095.1 Anaerolineae bacterium
CTCACCTGCCTCGTCAGCGCTGTGCAGACGCTGACCCTGAGCGACGACAAGGAGATCGTGGCGGGCTCCGGACACGGCGTTTTGGGCGCGCTCGAATCCGCACAGCCACCGCCCATCGAAGCGATTCTGCCGGCCCTGCTCAACGAAGTCAGCGCCATCCCGTTTGACTTCATCCTCGTTCTTGACGATTACCACCTCGTCGATGACAAACAGGTCTACGGCGCGCTCGCCTTTCTGCTTGAGCACCTGCCGCCGCAGATGCACCTGGTCATCACCACCCGCGAGGACCCGGATCTCCCGCTGGCCCGTCTACGCGCCCGAGGGCAATTGACCGAGTTGCGGGCTGCCGACTTGCGTTTTGCCCCCGCCGAAGCGGCCGAATTCCTCACCCGGGCCATGGGCTTGACGCTCTCGACCGAAGACATCGCCGTGCTGGAGGGCCGCACCGAAGGCTGGATTGCCGGCCTGCAACTGGCCGCGCTTTCGATGCAGGGCCACCAGGACGTCCATGGCTTCATCCGGGCCTTCGCCGGGGACCACCGCTACATCGTCGATTATCTGGTCGAAGAGGTGTAGCAGCGCCAGCCCGAACCTGTTCGAGACTTCCTGCTGCAGACGGCCATCCTTGACCGCTTGAGTGGTCCGCTGTGCGATGCCGTCACCGGCCAGGCCGGAGGCAAGGCGCGGTTGGAAGCCTTGCATCGGGGGAACTTCTTTGTCGTTCCGCTGAATGACAGGCGGCGCTGGTATCGCTATCACCATCTTTTCGCCGATGTGCTTCAGATGCACTTGATGACGGAGCGGCCCGATCAGACGCCCGCTTTGCATCGACGCGCAAGCGCGTGGTTCGAACAGCATGGTTCGGCGGCCGATGCGATCCGGCATGCGCTGGCTGGGCTGGATTTCGAGCGGGCGGCGGGCCTGATCGAGCTGGCGGTGCCAGACCTGCGCCGAAGTAGACAGGATGCCACGCTGCTCGGCTGGATGAAGGCGCTGCCAGACCCGCTATTTCGAGCCAGGCCTCTGCTCAATGTTGGGTATGTCGGCGCATTAATGACCAGCGGCGCGCTTGATGGCCTTGAAGACCGCCTGCGGGATGCCGAACGATGGCTGGACACGTCAGCCGACGGGCGCGCGCGAACGGAAGCCTCAGCGGCGGAGATGGTCGTTATGGACGAAGAGGAATTTCGCCGTCTCCCGGGGTCGATCGCGACATACCGGGCTGCCCTCGCCCTGGTTCTGGGCAACCTGCCCGATACCGTGACGTATGCCCAGCGGGTGCTTGACCTCACATCGGAGGTTGACCATCTCCTGCGTGGCGCGGCATCCGCGCTCCTGGGTCTCGCATCCTGGACCAGTGGGGATCTTGAGGCCGCCCACCTATCCTATGCCGAGGGTGTGGCTCATCTGCAAAGGGCCGGGAACTTCTCGGACGTCATCGAGGGCGCAGTCACTCTGGCGGATATACGATTGGCGCAGGGTCGTCCGCACGAGGCCCTGCGTACCTATAGAGAGAGCAGGCAATGAAACTGGCAACGGCGCAGGGTGCGCCTGCGCTTGCCCCGCGAGGCACAGCAGACATATACGTGGGACTGAGTGAACTCCACCGTGAGCGCAATGATCTCGATACGGCCAGCGAGCGCCTCCTGAGAGGCAAGGCGCTGGGGGAGCACACCGGTTTCCCGCAAAACCGGTATCGCTGGCCCATGGCGATGGCTCAACTACGCGTGGCCCAGGGAGATCTGGATGGCGCGCTCGACCTGCTCGAAGACGCAGAGCGCCTATTTTCAAGCGCCTTTTCCCCCGATGTGCGTCCGATCCCTGCGATGAAGGCGCGGGTGTGGATCGCGCAGCGCAGGTCGGATGAAGCGCTCGCCTGGGCGCGCGAGCATCACCTATCGCCTGACGACGATCTGACTTACCCGCGCGAATTTGAGCACATCACCCTGGCCAGGCTATTCCTGGCCCGCAAACAAGACGACGGCGCAGGTCACCCCCTCGGCGAGGCCACAGGACTCCTGGAACGGCTGCTGAAAGCGGCAGAAGAAGGTGGCAGGACAGGAAGCGTGATCGAGATCCTGGCCCTGCTCGCGCTAACCCATCAGATGCAGGGGAATACCCGGGCCGCACTTGCGCCGCTGCACCACGCCCTGTCCCTGGCCGAGCCCGAGGGCTACGTCCGGATATTCCTGGACGAAGGCCCACCCATGGCACTTTTGCTGGAAACTGCGGCAAAACACGGGACAGCCTCGCGCTACGTCCATCAGTTCAAGCCGGGCGATGAGGTGTTCGGTGACGTCTTCCGGCACCACTACGGCGGTTTTGCCGAATATGTCGCCGTTCTCGAGAATATTCTGGCGCTGAAGCCGGCCAATCTCTCCTTCTCAGCGTCATTCCACTCGCCGCTGGCGCCTACCGCCTGACCGAGCTGGCCGGCGGCGCGCCGATCACACCCTCCAACGCGCGGTTCTTTGCGTCGCCCCTGCCGGTGGAACTGCATATCGTGAGCGCCAGCGTGTTTGCCCTTCTGGGCGCGCTCCAATTCGCGGCAGGTTTTCGGCGGCGCTGGCCACGCTGGCGCCGCGCGGCCGGGAGGCTCGTGGTTGTATGCGGGCTGCTGGTTGGGCTGATGGGGCTGTGGATGACCTTGTTCTATCCCCGCCCGGCTGTCAGTGGTGAACTTCTCTTGGCCCTGCGGCTGCTGTTTGGGTCGGCGATGATCGTGTCGCTCATCCTGGGCTTTGCCGCGACTCGGCGCTGAGACGTCAAAAGGCATCGGGCGTGGATGGCGCGCGATTACGCGATCGGACTTGGCGCAGGCACCCAGGTGTTGACCCAGATGGCCGGGTCTTTCCTCATCAGCTCGCCGACTGAGCTCAGTGTCGCGTTCCTAATGGGCGCAGGCTGGGTGATCAACCTGGCTGTGGCCGAGTGGGCGATCCGCCGGCCGCGGTACGGGTCCCGCCCTTTCGCGCAGGATGGCGGCATTGGGACTACAACACCGCTGTCACGTCGGCAGTTCCAGGCAAAATGAAATCCGCGCCGGAGCGGCGCAACTCCGCCTCCTCGCCAAACCCGCACAGGACCCCAATGGCCTGCATCCTCGCCGCCTTGGCCGCCCGCATGTCCACGGTCGTGTCGCCGACCATGACGCAATCCTCTGCCCGGAATCCCAACGCCCGGGCCGCATACAGGAGCGGCTCGGGGGACGGCTTGGTCCGGCTGCAGGTCTCGACCGTGACCACGCTCCCAAACCAGGGCCCAAGGCGATGCCGCCCAAGAAAGGCTTCGACCAAAGGCCGGCCACGCGCGCTTACCACGGCCAGCGCGTAACGGGGCGCGAGCCGGGCCAGCATCTCGGGCACACCCGGAACTGGCGGCGCCAGCGTCCTGGGCGAGCCCGCCCGCTCGGGCCGAACCCGCGCGGTCACCCAACGCAGGGCATTGTCGATCCCGAAACGGTCGAGGGTCGAGAACACGAGATTACCGGGCGCCTCAATCCCCATCACCAGCCGGCGCGCGGTTTGGCTCCGAGCCGGTTCGCGCAGCCACGTCAGCCAGCGCGCGGCTCGGGCCACGTAGACGTCGTCGGTGTCGCTCAAGGTGCCGTCGAAGTCGAAGAGGATTGCCCGCACGCGGTTGGGGTCGATTGCCATGTCTTGGAAGTTGAGCGATTGGGCGGGTCTCAGCCCGCGCGAAGGATGCCCAGTGAGACATAGGCGCAGACCGCGCCCAGCAGAATGAAGGAACCGCCCAGAATGCGATACATCCGGCGGGCAAACGGCTCGCCCCGGCGCTCGATGAGCTTTCGGCCGACCACGTCATACTTGACCAGTTCGCTGATCGGGCGCCGCAAGGCCGCAAACCCCTGCAGAAAAAGCAGAAATGCGAGAATCAAGCCGATGATGCCGGAGGCGGTCGCGCTAACCATAGACCTCATTATAGAATCCACTCATGCCGAGCCCAAGTTCGCATCCCCGTCTTGTCACCCTTGGTTTGGTTCAGGAGCCCTGGCGCCCGGATCCGGAAACCCATGCGCGGGCGCTCCGGGCCGGTGTCCTGGCCGCGGCCGCCCGGGGCGCGCAGCTCATCTGTCTTCAGGAACTCAGCCTGCATCGCTATTTTGGCGATCAGCGCCGCAGGGCGCTGTTTGAGCTGGCCGAGCCGCTTGAGGCCGGACCGACGGGCCGGCTATGCGCGGCTTTGGCCCGTGAATCCGGCGCTTTTGTCGTTGGCTCGTTGTTCGAGCGCGCCGCGGCCCATTTCTTCAACACTGCCGTAATCTACGCCTCGGACGGAAAACTGCATGGTTTCACGCGCAAACAGCACATCCCGCGCGGAACTGGCTACCACGAGGATTACTACTTTGAGCCAGGCGATTCGGACTACCCCGTCCACGACCTCGGGTTTATCAAACTTGCAGTTCCCACCTGTTACGACCAGTGGTTTCCCGAACTGGCCCGCATCTACGCCCTCAAAGGGGCCGAGCTCATCGTCTATCCCACCGCGATCGGCTCGGAGCCGGATCATCCAGGCTTCGATTCGGAGCCGTTGTGGCAAACCACAATGACCGCTCACGCGATCGCGAACGGCGTGTTCGTGGCGGCGGTCAACCGGACCGGCCACGAGGGGATCGTGCGCTTCTACGGGTCTTCGTTTATTTGCGAACCGGCCGGCCAAATCCTCGCCCAGGCGCCGCGCCACGAGGCAGGCGTCGTGGTGGCCACCCTGGACTTCAAGGTAATGGACTTCTGGCGCAAGCTGTTCCCTCTGTTGGAGCAGCGCCAGCCAAACACCTATGGACGGCTGACCCACGGCAGGGTTCAGTCATGAAGGGCCGCGGCCAGAAGCCAGGCCGCCCACGGCGCGATACGCCCAACCAGGCGCAGGACGGACAGCGGCGCGATCCACGCGACATCGCGCGGGGGAGCCAGAACCGCGGTCCAATATCCGGACCCGGCGCGCTGCCCGTCCAATCGCCAGAGCGCCCGCCCAATCCAGTTGCAATTCCGGCTCGACCCGGGCCCCCGGCCGGCCGAATCCCAGAGACCGCGCTTTACGGCCGGCACGCCGTGCTGGAGAGCCTTCGCGCCGGGCGACGAACGTTCCGCCGCCTGTGGCTGGTGGAGGGCGCCCGGGATGCCCCAATCGTGCGCCACATCATCGACGCCGCCCGGGCTGCGAAAGTGCCCATCGAAACGGCGCCGCGTGAGGCATTTGAGGCAGTTTCGAGCCACGCCCAGGGAGCGGCCCTCGAAGCGGGTGATTATCCATACGCGACGATTGATGAGATGTTCTCCCTGGCGGCCCAGCGCAACGAGAAACCACTTCTCCTGGTACTCGATACCGTGCAGGACCCGCAGAATCTGGGGACCCTGATCCGTTCCGCGGACGCGACTGGCGCGCATGGGGTCATCATCCCCGATCGGCGCAGCGCGACCGTGACCCCGGCGGTAGTGAACGCGTCGTCGGGCGCCGTTGAGCACCTGTTCGTCGCCCAGGTGGTAAACCTCGCGCGCGAGATCGACGGGCTGAAAAAGCGCGATGTGTGGATCGCGGCGCTGCAGGAAGACCCCCGCGCGACGGATCTATTTACTACCGATCTGCGGGGCGGCCTGGCGCTTATCGTGGGAAACGAAGCCGAAGGCGTTGGGCGGCTCCTGCGTGAGAAAGCCGACTATGTGGTCAAGCTCCCCATGCGCGGGCGGATCGCCTCGTTGAACGCCGCCGCGGCTGGGACGATCGCGCTATATGAAGTGCTGAGACAACGGGGCTGACGGCATACGGCAGACCGCGCGCCGCAGTCGACGATTTGCCGCCTGCGGTCCGCTGCGGCTGCTACAATTTCGGGCATGAAACACACATCCCGCAATCCGCGCGTTCTGGGATTCGGCTTCGCACTGATGCTTTTCATGCTGTCGGCTTGCGGCGGGGCAAGCGCGCCGTTGGCGGCGTCGCTGACATCACCCGAGGCAAACGCGAGCGTCGACGTCGGCAAGGCGATCACCATCATCGGCAAAGTGACTGGCGCAGGCGTGAAGCAAGTTGACGTGTATGTCGACGGTCAGAAGTTCGCGACCGTGGCCGAGCGCGCGCCCTCCGGCGAGTTCATCGTCAATCTGCCCTGGTCGGCGGCGACGAGCGGCACGCATGTCGTCCAGATCAAGGGCGTGGATGAAAAGAACGAGGTGATTGCCCAGTCCGAACCGGTCTTCATAAGCGTTAAGGGGCCGCCACCAACGGTCGCGCTTCCGCCAACCCCAATTCCTCAGCCGACCACGCCGCCCAAACCTACCTCACCGCCAGCGACGGCCACGCCCGCCGGCCCGACGGTGTCCGCCGCGGACGAATTCGCAAATGTCCGGTCGGGTCCCGACACGGTATTTGATAAGTTGGGCCAGATCACGAGCGAGCAGAAGGCCAACGTAAAGGGCAAGTCCAGCGACGGCAAATGGATCCAGATTGAATTCGCGGCCGGCACGGACGGCCTAGCCTGGGTGTTCCTCGACGTGGTCAAGGTAACCGGCAGCCTGGACGCAGTCCCGGTCAAGCAAGGCCCGCCGCGGCCGGCCGCGGTCGTGATCCTAGCGACGGCGGCTCC
>JBKJQK010000438.1:0-5709 GCA_046594095.1 Anaerolineae bacterium
TCTCCCGAGACCAGGGCCATGCGCTTGCGCGCGCCGATCGCGCTCGTCGTCAGGGTTCCGCCGAATCCGTACTGGCGGGTCCCGCCATCCTCGGCGGCCGGCCACACCTCGCCGAGCAGCAGGCGCAGGAAGGTGCTCTTCCCGGCGCCATTGCCGCCCAGGACCGCCCAATGCTCGCCCCGGCGCAGCTCCCAGCTCACCTCGCGCAAGACGCGGGTGGCGTGGAAGTCCACACTGGCGCGGGAGAGCTGGATGAGAACCATTCAGAATGCAGAATGCAGAATTCAGAATTCAGAAAGCAGATTGAAACGGGCTGAATGCGCCGTGTTCATTCTGCATGCTGACTTCTGCATTCTGCATTCGGGTGTTAATCCGCCCTACGCGCCCCCCGACCCCGGTTTGACTTCGCGCGGGTTGAGCCAGGGCATCATCCGGCGCAGTTTGAGGCCGACCTTTTCGATCGGGTGATTGATGTCGCGCTTGCGCATGGCATTAAAGCGCGGCCGGCCGGTCTCGTTTTCCTTGATCCACTCGCGGGCGAATTTTCCGTTCTGGATCTCGGTCAGGATTTTCTTCATCTCGGCCTTGGTCTTGTCGGTGACGATGCGCGGGCCGCTCACATAATCGCCCCACTCGGCGGTATCGCTGACGCTGTAGCGCATGTAGTTCAGACCGCCCTGATAGAACAGGTCGACGATGAGCTTGAGTTCGTGCATGCATTCGAAATAGGCGGCCTCGGGCTGATAGCCGGCTTCGACCAGGGTCTCGAACGCAGCTTTGACCAGATGGCTGACCCCGCCGCACAACACGACCTGCTCGCCGAACAGATCCGTCTCGGTCTCCTCGGTGAAGGTGGTCTTGATCACGCCGGCCCGGGTGCCGCCGATGGCTTTGGCGTAGGCGAGGGCGTTGTTCAGGGCTCGGGTGCCGCCCTGATGGACGGCGACCAGGCAGGGCGTGCCGCCGCCGTCCGCGTACGTGCCGCGCACGCGGTGGCCCGGGGCCTTGGGCGCGACCATGCTGACGTCGACGTCGGCGGCCGGGACGATCTGCTCGTAGCGAATATTGAAGCCGTGGGCGAACATCAGGGTCTTGCCCTTCTTGAGATACGGGGCGACCTGATCGCGGTAGACGGCCGCGCAGGGCACGTCCGGCACCAGCATCATGATCATGTCCGCGGCGGCGGCCGCCTCGGGAATGGTCATGACCTTCAGACCGTAGTCCTTTGCCTTCTGCACGCTCTTGCTCGTTTCTGGCAGGCCGACGATGACGTTCACGCCGCTGTCGCGCAAGTTGAGCGCGTGGGCGTGGCCCTGACTGCCGAAGCCGATCACGGCCACGGTCTTGTCCTTGAGCAGCTCAAGGTTTGCGTCGTTGTCGTAGTAAATCTTTGCCATGGTTTGTCCTTCTTGTTTGAGTCTCAGTATTTCACTTTATGCGTGACGACTAGCCCCGCGTCATCGCCACGCGGCCGGTCCGCACGACCTCGAGGATGCCATAGTCGCGCAGGACCTGCAGGATCGAATCGACCTTGGTTTCCTCGCCCGTAACCTCAATCATGAGCGCGTCGCGGGACACGTCGACGACCCGGCTCTGGAACATGTCGGCGATCTGTTTGATCTCGCCGCGCTGAACAGTGTCTGACACGCGGACTTTGATCAGGGCCAGTTCGCGGGCGACCGAGGGCACATTGGTGACGTCATGCACGTCGATGACGTTGACGACCTTGAACAGATTGCGCTCCACAAGGCCGGCGCTGGTCTTGCTGGTATCGACGACGATGGTCATCCGCGACACGGCCGGATCGTCGGTGGTGCCGACGGCCAGGCTGTCGATGTTGAAGTTGCGGCGCCGGAACAGCGACGCGACTCGATTCAGGACGCCCGGCTTGTTCTCGACGAGGACGACCAGGGTATGTTTGGTGGGGTTCAGCCGCGCGGCGGCGTGGTCGATGAGCATGTCACTTCACCTCATCCATTCCGCCACCCAGGGCAGCGGGCTGGCGGCGGGTCATTTCATCCAGGCTCTTGCCCGGCTGGATCATTGGGAAGACGTTGGTTTCGGATTCGACCCGGAACTCCATCAGGACCGGGCCGTCATGCTCGCGGGCGCGGGCGATGATGTCGCGGGTCTCGGTCAAGGTGGTGGCCCGCATCCCGCAGATGCCATACGCCTGGGCGAGTTTGACGAAATCGGGGCTCCACATCCGGGTTGACGAATAGCGCTTGTCATGCATCAGCTCCTGCCACTGGCGAACCATGCCCAGGAAGCTGTTGTTGATCACGGCGATCTTGATGTTCAGCCCTTCCTGCACGACCGTCGCGAGTTCGGGGATGCTCATCTGGAAGCCGCCGTCTCCGGCGATCGCCCACACCTCGTCGTTGGGCCGTCCGAACTTGGCCCCGATCGCGGCCGGGAGGGCGAAGCCCATCGTCCCCAGGCCGCCGCTGGTGATGAGCTGATTGCGGCGTTTGTGTTGGAAATACTGGGTCTCCCACATCTGATGCTGGCCGACGTCGGTGCATACCGTGACGTCGCCGCCGGTCTGCTCCCAGATAGTGCGGATTACATGCGGGGCGAGCAACATGTTGTCGGGCAGAGCGGTCCCAAGAACATCGCGTTCCCGGGTGTCTTTGCGCCACAGGTTGATCTGGCCCATCCATTCGGGATACGCGCGCTGCGCGATCAGCTCGGTCAGCGGGGGCAGGAGTTCCTTGACGTTGCCAACCACGCCAACATCGGCCGGCACGTTCTTGTTGATCTCAGCCGGGTCGATATCAAAGTGGATGACCCTGGCGTTGCGGGCATAGGTCTTCAAGTTGCCGGTCACGCGATCATCAAAGCGCATCCCGAGGGCGATCAGCAAGTCGGCCCCGGCGATGGCCTGGTTGACATACGCCTCGCCATGCATGCCCATCATGCGCAGATTCTGAGGATGGTCCTCGTCCAGCACGCCGATGCCGAGCAGGGTGGTCGTGACGGGGATACCGCTCTTGTCGACAAAGGCCCGGAACTCCTCGTGGGCGTTGCCGTGCTTGATTCCCTGGCCGGCCAGGATCACCGGACGCTGGGCCTGGTTGATAAGTTCGGCGGCCTGGGCGAGCATCCGCGCGGCGTCCTGGCGGGGCGGGGGCTTGCTGGCCATGTAGCCCCGCAACTGGACGCTGGTGACGGGGGTGTATTCGGTCGTCTTCTGCTGGGCGTCCTTGCAGATGTCGACCAGGACCGGGCCTGGCCGGCCGCTGCGGGCGACATGAAAGGCCTCAGCCATGACCTGGGCGATGTCCTCGACCTCGGTCACCAGGTAGTTGTGTTTGGTGACCGGGAGCGTGACGCCGGTCACATCGGTCTCCTGAAAGGCGTCGGAGCCAACCAGAGCCGAAGAAACCTGGCCGGTGATGGCGACGATGGCGGACGAATCCATCATCGCGTTGGCCAGGCCGGTGACCAGGTTTGTGGCGCCCGGGCCGCTGGTGGCCATGCACACCCCGACTTTGCCCGTGGCGCGATAGTAGGAATCGGCGGCCAGAGCCGCGTTTTCCTCGTGCCGAACCAGCACATGTTTGATCCGATCGCGATAGTCCCACAATGCGTCATAGGTGGGCAGAATCGCGCCGCCGGGATACCCGAAGATCAGCGTTGCATCTTGCTGGATCAGGCTTTCCAGGATTATTTGCGCCCCAGTAAGTTTCATCTCTGCTCCTCATCGCCGGCGCGGTCCACCCGCGCCATTTGCACTAACAAAAAAGCCCTCCGTTCAGGAGGGCTTTTTGTTCTTATTTCGCGTTACGCTTTACGTTTTCGCGCTTCCAGGTGCCATCCTAAACAAGAATTGATCCACGCCCGCAAGGACGAGGACCAAGCTAATAAGGACGACCAGAAGCAATGAATTCATGTGAGCGCCGCGCAGAATGCTGTTATACCCGGAGTTTCGGGTTTGTCAACCCCGATTTTGACGGCGGATCGCGAACCAGCGTCCGCCCTCCGCGGCTACGTCCGCTCGGCAAACATGCTGCTGATGCTTTCGCCGTTGTGAATCCGGCGGATGGCTTCAGCCAGGAGGGGGGCGATCGAGAGCACGGTCATGTTTGGCAGGCGTTTCTCTGGAGGAATCGGGACCGTGTTGGTGGTCACGATTTCGTCCAGGTCGGCCCGCTCCCCGAGGCGCTCGATCGCCTTGCCGGTGAACAGGCCATGGGTGCAGGCCACGCTCAGCTTACGCGTGCCGCGCTCGCGCAGGCGGTCGAATAGCTCAATGAGCGTCCCCCCGGTGGCGATTTCGTCGTCGAGGACGATGATGTCCTTGCCCTCCACGTCGCCGACGATGGTGTCAATGATGACCTTGTCGTCGGATATCCGCTGTTTGCTGCCGGCCGCGACGGGGAGCTTCAGGAGGCGGGCAAACGCGGCGGCCGCCTTGGCGTTGCCCAGGTCAGGCGACACCACCACCGAGTTCTCGAGATCGCCCCGCTCGCGGAAGTGCTTGGCCAGCACGCCCAGCGCGTTCAGATGGTCGACCGGGACGCTGAAGAAACCGTGCACCTGGGGCGCGTGCAGGGTCATAGTCAGCACCCGGTTCGCCCCGGCCGTCTGGAGCAGGTCGGCGACCAGGCGCCCGGCGATCGAGATGCGCGGGGCATCCTTCTTGTCCGAACGGGCGTAGCTGTAGTGGGGCATGACCGCGGTCGTGCGAAAGGCGCTTGATCCGCGGGCCACGTCCAACATGAGTAACAGCTCAAAGAGATGCTCCTGGACCGGCGGCGACAACGGCTGGATCAGAAACACGTCTGATTCGCGGCAGCTCTCCAGAAGTTGCACGTACATGCAATCATTGCTGAATCGGCGGATATCGACTGCCGACAGGCGCAAGCCGAGATACTGGCAGACTTCCTCGGCCAGCTCGGGATGAGCATTCCCGCTGAAAATGGTGATGTCGCGCATGTTGATGGCTCGTTGGGCGCCGGGATCAAGCGGCCTGTTTCTTCACGTCGCGGATATGCATCGAGTTGTGCAGGTAGATCATTTTGAGCGTGTCACCCAGCGACGAATCGCCCATGGCCGGATGCCGCCCGCGCAGGGCGAGCTGGCCGTCGTCGAGCCCGCGGGCGAAGTCGGCGGTCCGCCGGCGGGTTTCGGTGTAGAGGACAAACAGCTCTTCGAGGGTCTTGGCCTCAAAGGCGCCGGTCTTGCGCTTGTTGAAGCCGTCGACGTCGAAGCCCTCGGGCGCGCCCTTGCCGCCCTTGATGATCTCCTCGCACAGACGGCGGATACTGTGTTCGGAGATGGCCAGGTGTTCGAAGGCCTGGCGGACGGTCCAATGCGCGCCATCGGCGTAGACATGTTTGGCCCAGGCCGCCTCGGGCACCGCGCGAAAAAAGGCGAGCGCACGCTCACCTTCACTCAGCAGTTTGTCCGCAAGTTTCGTCGCCTCGTCGCTCATGGGCACCTCGTGGGGCAAATGGTAACACTGAGCGTGTCTCCTTCCCTTCCTCCCTTCCGCTGTTACACGAAAACGACCGGCTAGGATTCGCGCTGCGAATTGGGTCTGGCGGACTCGCGGACGCCCAGGATCGCCACCCAGGTGAACGCGGCAATGGCGTTGTGCAGAGTGGCCAGCCAGATCGGTTTGAGAGACAGGACCATCAGCGCGCCGACGGTGGCCTGGCCCAGGATTCCCGCCACGGCCAGGATCCCCCACAGCCGGGGTCG
>JBKJQK010000459.1:0-26092 GCA_046594095.1 Anaerolineae bacterium
GACGACGTGGCCGCCCGCGTCGAGGGCAGTAACTTTGCATCCGCTCGAACCCACGTCGATGCCCAGCAAAACGTCACGCATAGACATCAGCCATGACAGAAGCGGGGTCCGCGTGCGGACTCTGCAGCGCGCGCTCCGCAGCCAGGATCAGTTCCCGGTCGATTTCTGCCTCCTGCGCCACCATTTCAGCGTCGGCCAGGGCCCCATCCTCGACCAGATGCGCGCGCAAGCGGGGAAGCCCATCCTGAGCCAGCCAGTGCTCGACTTCGCCCTTGGGACGATACGCCGCGGGATCATCCCGTTTGTGGCCGCCCTGCCGGTAAGTCAGGCACTCAACAAATGTGGGGCCATCACCTGCCCTGGCCCGAGCGACTGCCTCGACCATTGCCCCATACACCGCAGTCACGTCATTCCCGTCAACAGTGACGCCGGGAATACCATATGCCATCGCCCGCTCCGACAGCCGTTTGTTCAACACGGCGTTTCGAATGTGGGTACTGATGGCGTACTGATTGTTCTCGCACACGAACACAATCGGCAGCGCCCAAATCGCCGCAAGGTTGATCCCCTCATGGAGCGGGCCCGTATTCACCGCGCCATCGCCAAAGATGCTTGCGATGACGTGATCTTGTTTCCGGTACTGATATGAAAACGCAATCCCAGCCGCATAGGGAACCGAAGATCCGACAATCGGATTGGGCGGCATGATGCCCGCGGCGACGTCGCAGGTATGCAACGAACCGCCTCTGCCTCCGCAGCATCCGTCCTTGCGGGCGAACAACTCGGCGAACAGCCGGAACGGATCCATGCCCTTGGCCAGGGCGTGGCCGTGCCCGCGATGGGTGGGGATCAGGGTGTCGTGTTTGCGCAAGGCGAATGCGACGCCAACGGCGACGCACTCCTGGCCCAGGCTCAAGTGAATGGTGCCTGGGATATGGCCCTTCAAAAAGTACTCATTGACTCGTTTCTCGAAGGACCGGATGAGATACATCATTCGATACATTTCAATCAGTTGCGCCCTTGGTAGCGTCGCAGCGCTTGCGGCGCCATTCAATTCTTTGATCCCGGGGTCCAGACTTTGTTGTCCTTCATGAATCATTAGAGCTCTCCAAACATTTCGCGCAGATCAATGGGTGCGCCCGCGCGCATCGACTCGTATCCCGCCAGCACGATGGCCAGGCTGCGGCGCTCGCTGATGCCATCCGTGGGCCCGGGGGCGATTCCTTCGGCGTGATCGGCGAACGCCTCCATTTCGCGGGCGTACTCGGATATACCTGTCTCATACTCAAGTCGCTCCGGCTCGTCGGCGTCCAGGCCAAACACCTCGCAGGCGTGTTTTCCAGCGTGGACACTGGCGCGGTCGCCATGCACAACATACCCGCCAAGCAAATGCGGAAAACGCACCTCGCTGGTCTGGGTAATGTTCACGCAGAATCCGTCGCGCATGACCAATGTGCCCGCCAGGGTGCCCTCAATATCGCGAGGGACGTAGGAGCGCGTTTTGTGCTCGCGCAAGTAAACGATGCTGACTTCGCCAAGCGCCTGCCGCAACTGGGCCATGCTGTGTACGCCATGCAGCATCCAGGTGCCCGTGCCGCCGAGATCGGGCTGGGTCAGCCACGCGCGCCGGCCTTCATACCCGAAATTCGGCGCGCGAAAGCCATTCGCAACGACGGCAAAGGCGATATCGCCGACCGGCGAAGCGTCCTGCCCGCGAAGGAATGCGCTCAGGAAACGGGTCATGGGCGCGTAGGCCAGGTTCTCCGCGACATACACCTTGACGCCGTGCCGCTTCGCGGCGTTGATCATCCGGGTGGCGTCGTCGACGTTCATCGCCATCGGTTTCTCCACCAACACATGTTTGGACGCGCTGAGCGCTTCCAGGGCCTGTGGACAATGCAGCGTGTGAGGCGTGCAGATCGAAACTGCCGTCACCCCGGAATCCCGCAACGCGTCCTCGAGGCGCGCATATGTTTTTACCACGCCGAGCTCCGATGCCTTCGCGCGCAGGAACTCGGGGTCGTTATCCACCAGGCACTCAATCACAAACCGGTCCCGGCCCGCCGAGCGGAGCTCCTGGATGGCTTGCGCCTGGCGGGTACCCGCCCAGCCGATGCCGACGATGGCCAGATGAATCACAGCAATCCCCGCTCCTCGGCCAGTATTTTTCTCGCGTTGGTGGCGTGCCGCCGAACCATGTTGTTTCGGGACGGATCAAAGCGATCGCCGACGCAACGCGCGTAGCTGGCCCGCTCGAAAACCAATTCGTCGCTGTCCCCGCGGCGAAGACCATCGCAAACCGCGTCACGGGTTGCGGCGATGTAGTCCGCCATCCAGGTCAGCCATTCGCGAGCTGGCGCGCGCCCGACAATGACCTCCCCGTGGCCAGGCACGAGCGTGTCGATCTCGATACGCGCCAGCATGCGCTGTGAGGCCTCGAGCACCCGGCTGTTGCCCCATTCGGTCGCGGGGAGAATACCCGTCGTGGCGGTATCGCCAGCAAACAGCACTCCGTATTCTTCGATCAACACACTCTGCCCATCGGGGCTGTGACCGGGAGCGGCGAAGACTCTGGCTCGGACGCAACCCAGGTCATGAACGATTTCGCCCGAAGCGAGGACCGTCGGAATGAGGGCGCGGGCGAAGAGTTCCGCCGGGGAGACAGTACGGCCGGCCGCCCAGCGGGTCAGGTGATCGTTGATCACGGCCGGGGTCAGCGCATGGGCAAACACCTCCGCGCCGCCAAATACCGCCGCGCCCAGCACATGATCGCCATGCCCGTGGGTCAATTGGATCCGGTCGGGCGCGCGCTCATTGGCCGCCACAAAGGCCGCTACTGCCCGCAATTCATCGTCATAGTACGGCACATCCACGATCAGCGCCGCGCGAGCGCCAAAAATAATGCCGTACTTGGCCTCGACGAACCGGCTGGAGAACGAAAACACGCCCGGCGCGAGTTCGGCAAACAACGGATGGGGTCCTCCAGCGCCTGTGGTTGTCATCCCTTCAGCCCCGTCATGGCAATGCCCTCAATGAGATACCGCTGCATTGTCATCAGTACCACTACCACCGGCACGGTTGCCATCATGATGCCCGCGGCGACAATCGCGATATTGCCTGTCCCCATGAATCCGCGCAGAGCCACGAGCCCGAGTGGGATGGTGAAGTTGTCGAAGGAATTCAGGAAAATCAGCGGGCGGAAGTATTCATTCCAAAAGCCATTGAAACTTAAGATCGCCAGAACGGCAATACCGGGCGCGCCCAACGGCACAATCACCCGGACGAACACCTCCCAGGGCGGCGCGCCGTCAATCACCGCTGCCTCGTCAAGCTCGGTAGGGATGGTCATAAAGAATTGGCGCAGCAGGAAGACGCCAAACGCGCTGGTCACCGACGGCAGAATGAGCGAGGCATGGTTGTCCACAAGCCCAATCGCCCGAACCAGCGCGAAGACCGGGATGATGGTCACAAAAACCGGGATCATCAACGAGCTCATCAGGATCAGAAACAGGGCGTTCTTGAAGGGGAAGCGCAAACGCGCGAACGCATAAGCGGCCATCGAACAGGTGACCACCTGCCCGATCACGATCAAAGAGGTCACCTTCAGACTGTTGAACACATACGTTCCGAACGGCACACTGTCAAACACGTCGGCATAGTTCGACCATTTCCAGTCCGTCGGAATCCATTTCGGCGGCAGGGTGAAGGAGTCTCTGGGAACGCGAAGAGACGTGGCGAACGTCCACACCAGCGGAAGGATGACCAGAAGCGCGATGACGACCATGGCCGCGTAGATGACGACCCGCCCGACCGGCCGCTGCGCGCTGAAGCGATTGATCCGGGAGTAAGTTTGAGACGTTGCCATGCCGCGCGATTATTGATAGTGGACCAGCTTCTGGCCCCACTTGAACTGAATGATCGTCAACACCATCACGATGACAAACAGGATCATGGCCATCGCGCTCCCGTAGCCAAGCCGCAGCGAGCCAAAGGCGTCTTCATAGATCGTCATTACCAGCGTGCGCGTGGCGTCGCCCGGCCCGCTGCGGGTCATCAGATAGGCCGCGTCGAACACCTGGAAATGCGAGATGATCCCAATCACGGTCGCGAAGAAGAGAGACGGGCTGATCTGGGGCACGGCGATGCGCCAGAAGCGCTGCCATGGTCCGGCGCCGTCGATTTCGGCGGCCTCATAGAAATGCTTCGGGACATTGTTCAGGGCCGCCGAAAACAGGATCATGTCAAACCCGAAGGTCTTCCAGACGGTCGCCAGAACGACGCTTGAGAGCGCATAACTTGATGAAGACAGCCAGGGCACTTTCTCGATGCCGACCAATCCGAGATAGTAGTTGACGATGCCAAACTCTTTGTGGAACAGAAACGAAAGAATGATCGCCACGGAAGTCATCGACATCACAACTGGCAGAAAATAGGATGTGCGGAACAGGTTTCGCAGAACTGCCGGCATTTTTGTCTGCAGTCCGACGGCCGCGCCGAGCGCCAAAGTGGTGTTCAGCGCCACCACAGCGACCACGAACTTGAGGGTATTGACGAAGCCCGCGGTAAAGCGGGTGTCCTCGGGAAGGAACTTGAAGTTATCGAGGCCGACGAATCTGGGTGGCGAAAAAATCTCCCACTCATGCGCGCTCAAGTAGGCCGAGAACAGCATCGGGCCGAGCGAGAACACTAGAAAGCCCACAAGCGTGGGCAGGACAAACAGGTAGCCGGTCATCGCTTCGCGCACCCGCATCGCGCGCATGCCGGACATGCGCGTGGACGGCTTCGTAATCGGGATGGCGGAGGTGTTTGTCTGGGCCATAGGAACGATGGAGCGCGACATGTTGACTCGCGTTTGCGCGGATCAACATGTCGCGGCTAACGACGATCGAAATGTGCGACTACGCGGGTCGCTGCCGCTTCATCAGCGCTTCCAGCTCTGTCTGCATCTTGTCCAGAGCATCCTTCGGCGTGGACTCGTTTGCCAGCGCCAGACCGACGTACTTCGTGAAGATCCCAGTCATGTCCTTTGTCTCAAGCGGAGCAGGGATCGCTGTCGTAAGCGGGTTCTTGTCGAGGGTGTTGTAAAACACCTGCCAGTTTGCCGGCCCGGTCGTTTCATGCTGAGCCGGGTCGATGGTGACGCTGCGGCGAGAAGCGGTATGCACGGCTTTGTCCACATAGATCGCAAGCTGCTCCTTGCTCGTCTGGTGCTTGATGAAGTTCCAGGCCAGGTCGGGGTTCTTGCTGGTCTTCATGATGCCGAGGCCGGACGTGCCGAACTGATGACGCTGGGTCTTCCATTTCGGCATCAGAGCGACGTCAAACTCGCCTTTCTTCAGGCCGGCGCCGAGCAGCACGCCCGTGTGGGCGCGATGCCCCGGCATCATGCCGAGCTTGTCATTGGCCATGAACACGGCCAACTGGTTGAGGTCGGTGGGCGAAGGCGAGACCGGCCTTGTCAAACAGGCGCTTGCTGTAGTAGATCGTCGCCGCGCCCCACAGGGTCGGCAGTACCATGAGATCGCCCTTGTACATGGCCACTTCGACAAGCTGGGGGGCGACATCCGAGAAGAAGCCCTGCATTTCCGCCTTGTCAGCCGTGACATACGAGTTCAGCGGGCGAAGCACATTCCGGCTGGAGATCAACTGCAAGCCCTCAGTGGAAATTTCCGCCAGGTCAATGCTGTCGCCGGATGCAATCAGAGTAACCAGCTTGCCAAAGTACTCGTCCCACTCGGCGGCTTGAATTGCGACCCACTCGACCTTGACCCCTAGGTTTTTGGCTTCAAAGGCGGTCCCGATTTTCTTGAAGGTGTCCGCGCGCGCGTTTACGCCATTTATGGCGATCCGGAGCGGCGCCGGCCGGCGCCGCTGTGGCCGCGGGTTTGGCCGCTTCGGTGGGTTTGGCCGGGGCCGGGGTGGGAGCCGGGGCCGGGGTGGGAGCCGGGGTGGCGCTTCCGCAGGCCGCCAGCGCCATAGCTGATGCGCCCATGATGCTGGTTTTCAGAAACTTGCGCCGGGTGACCGGAATCTGGTATTTGCCACTGGGTCTGTTCATGTGTTTCCTCCTCAAATACTCGGGACATGCATCAATGTATAACAGGGCTATACAATTAGATACAAGTGATTTTAACCCAGATTCCGGAAAACACAAGATCCGCCGCAAGGCCGCAGTTTCAGCGGTTGAACTGAACGCTCAACCCGCTTTCGGGCTTCACTTGAAATCGAAAGAGGTCGCCTCGATACACCGATTTGGTGGAGCGGACCGCGAGTCCCGACGCGGTATATGCGACGCCGCGAACCAGAAGCACCGGAGAATTTTCCCGGACACTTAACAGCCCGGCTTCGTCGGACCGGATCAACGCCGACTCAAATGAATCTTCGGTCCGAGCAATGGTCAGGCCGCTCACCTGTTCCATCAACTGACTCAGCGGCGTCGCGCGAAGATCTTTGTTCAGGATGCCCTCATAGAGCTTCGTCGGCAAATAGCTCTTCGCGATGACCGCCGCCTGATCGCCGACGTAGCGCACCCGGTTGATCAGTATTACGGGCGCGCCATCCCCGAGTCCGAGATCACGGGCCACGTCCAACGGTGAAACCATGATTCGCTGTTCGATCACGCGCGTGCCCACCATGTGCCCAAGGGCCTGCATCGCAATGCTGAAGGAGAATGCCGTGGTTGGATTCACGTCCAGCTTGCCTTGCGAAACGAACGCGCCCTTGCCCGCCTTGCGGACAATCAAACCGTCCAGGGCGAGGCGATCCAGCGCACGCCGGACAGTCATCCGGCTGATGTGAAAGGTGTCCACCAACTCGTACTCGGAAGGGAAGCGGTCGCCCGGCTTGAGCTGGCCGGTCGCGATCCGATGGCGGAGCAGGTCTTCGAGCTGCTCGTACAGCGGCGCGGGTGAATCCTTGACCAAAAGGGCAGTGGCGCGCTTGCGGGATGCTGATTTCGTCGGCATGGCGTCCGTTTGACTATAGCCTATCGACTGTCGTCAGTTCTGCGGATGGACGGGCCTGATATTCCGCCCTGGTCAGGCCCTGCCGCGCCTACCGATACAGGTCCGGCAAATATTGGGTCGGTGTGATCGGCGCGTTCACCCAGAAGGGAGATTCATAGGTATGACCGTTGTACACGGCCTGGAAGCGCCATGCGCCGGATGGCGCGTCGGCGGGGAAGTCCATGGACCAATAGCGGCCCGCGGCGGCGAGGAACGGATATGCGTTGTCGGTGTAGCTCCACGACTGGTACATCCCGCCGGCAGGATTGAAGATCGTCAACTGGGTTGGCAGCCCGCCCTGATAAGCCCGGTAGTAGACCTGAAAGGCGATGTGGGCGGCCGCGGGGAAGCGATCCTCAAGGTGAGTGACGGTCGGCAGGCATGGCTCATTTTGCGGAAACGCCGTGGCCGTGGCGATCTTGTTGATCGCCGAATCGAAGTACGGGAGCTGGCTGAGCCAACCCGAGGCGACGGGGTTGGACGGCCCCGTAAACGGGTCAGTCCATAGATCGGAGCCGCCCAGTGCGGTCCGCGCCTCAAAGTGCGCATGCGGCCCGGACGAGTTCCCGGCGCTGCCGACCGTGCCGAGGTATTCGCCCAACGCGACCGTTTGCCCGACGCCTTTGGCCGTCAGGGAGTTGTATTTCATGTGGCCATAGATTGTGATCCGGCCATCGGCATGGGAGAGCACGATCCAATTACCCAGACTGCCAGTCCCGGCGCCGCAATTGTGGTCGGCCGGGGTAATGTTCTCGCGTTGGACGATGGTCCCCGCCGCGGCAGCCACCACCTGGACATCGCCGGCATCGAGCTTGTTCCAGCTGAACGGCCACAGCGCGATGTCGGTGCCGCGATGGGTGTCGTAGGTTCGGGTTCCGCCGGTGTAGTCCTGCCATGCGCCGCCGGCGGCGTTGTGGTCCGAAAATGCGGAGACAAAATAGCCGGCGTAGTCGGTGACGGAAGGCGCGAGGCGGATTGGCCAACCGTAGAAGACAGTCTGAGCCGCGTCGGGCGCCGCCAACGTCCCATCCGCGCGCAGGCGCTGGAGGTCGGCCTGAATGCGCGCCCAAATCGCCGCCTCTTCGTCCGGCCCGAGGTCGTCGCGCGGCAGCTCAACGTTATCGCCCCCCACGGCCACGAAAGCGTTCGGCGGCGGCGAGGGGTCCGCCGCCGCGGCCCGACCCGCGCTCAACGCAAGCGCACAGAGACAGACCAGCCTCAAGGAGCGATTCAGGATTTCACGGATGCCGCAATTCTACGGGACGGGCGCGCTCAGGCCAGCCGCTTGATGGCACATGACCGACCGCAGCGGGTAACGATGGCGAGATAGCTTCGGTGAGGCGCCAGCCTGGAGACGGCGACCCGCTCAGTTCACTTTGATGATTTGGACGGTCGAAGCCGATGATCGGCTGGTTCAACGCGTTCGTTCGGTTGACGTTATTCCCCTGCTCGATCAAGGCCAAATACGTTCGAATGAGCGCTTGCGAACCACCCACGATGACAAGTTCCCCAAAGGGTCATTTCAACTCAGGAAAGTCCTCCTCCCAAAACTCCCCCGGCCTGCGCGCGCCGGCCGCCCCGCGCTCGTTCTCGGCCCCGCGCAATTCCACCCGCCGGATCTTGCCTGAGATGGTCTTCGGGAGGGCCGAAAACTCGAGCCGCCGCACGCGTTTGTAGGGCGCGAGCCGCTCGCGCAGAAAGCGAAAAATCGCCAGGGCCGTGACGCGTGACGGCTCGACCCCCGGCCGGAGCGAGAGATAGGCCTTCGGGACCGCCAGCCGGATCGGATCCGGGCTCGGCACTACGGCCGCCTCGGCCACCGCAGGGTGCTCGATCAACGCGCTCTCGAGCTCGAACGGGCTGATCCGGTAGTCCGAGCTCTTGAACACGTCGTCGGCCCGGCCCACATACCAGTAGTAGCCGTCGGCGTCGAGGCTGGCCACATCCGACGTCGGATAGTAGTCGCCGCCAAGCAGCTCAGCGTTGCGCTCGGGACTGTCGGCGTATCCGGCCATCAGCCCGGTTGGGGCCGGCTTGAGCTTGATGCAGATCTGGCCCTCACCGCCCTCGTTGCCCTCAAAGTCGACCAGCGCGATGCGGTAGCCCGGCATCGGCCGGCCCATCGCGCCAACCTTGACCATCTGCCCGGGCGAGTTGCCGATCTGGCAGGTGGTCTCGGTCTGGCCGTAGCCGTCGCGGATGACGATCCCCCAGGCAGCCTGCACTCGCTCGATGACCTCGGGGTTGAGCGGCTCTCCGGCGCTGATCAATTCGCGCAGTCCGACCGGGTAGGCCTTGAGGTCCTCCAGGATCAGCATCCGCCAGACCGTCGGCGGAGCGCACAACGTCGTTACCCCATACTTTACAAGCGCCGCGAGTGTCTTGCGGGCATCGAAGCGGGCCTGGTTGTAGACGAAGATGGTCGCGCCCGCGATCCAGGGCGCAAAGAAGCTGCTCCAGGCGTGCTTCGCCCAGCCCGGCGAGCTGATGTTGAAATGAACGTCGCCCGGCTTCAGGCCGATCCAGTACATCGTCGAGAGATGACCAGCGGGATAGCTCTGATGCGTGTGCAGGACGATCTTGGGCTTGGCCGTTGTGCCCGAAGTGAAGTAGAGCAGAAACGGGTCGGTGGCCCGGGTCGGCCCGTTGGGGGCGAAGATGGGGGACGCGTTATCCGCAGCGGAATAGGCAATCCATCCGTCGACGTTGTCGGTCGTGATCCGGGTGAAGGCGCCTCGAATCCCGTCGAACTTGGCAGTCCCCGCCCCGTCGGTGACAGCGTGGCGCATGCCGCCCCGGTCGATCCGGTCCTGCAGATCGGCCCCGGCCAGTTGGGTGGTCGCCGGGCTGATCACGGCCCCGAGCTTCA
This sequence comes from Anaerolineae bacterium, assembly GCA_046594095.1. Lineage (GTDB taxonomy): Bacteria > Chloroflexota > Anaerolineae > J036 > Brachytrichaceae > Brachythrix. The sequence goes on from JBKJQK010000459.1 coordinate 9,874, forward strand.
TCACCGCCAGGGTGATCTCCCACAGCGGGACCGCGTTGGGCAGCATCACCAGCACCCGGTCCCCGCGCCGGACCCCGGCCGTCCGAAGGAAGTTGGCAACCCGGTTGGACCGCTCGCGCATCTGGGCGAAACTCAACCTCGACTCCGTCCCGCTTTCGTCGACCAGCCACAGGGCCGGGCGATCGTTGTTCTCCGCCAGCGCGTCGAAGAAGTCGAGCGCCCAGTTGAAGTCTTCGAAGACGGGCCACTGGAAGCCGGCATAGGCGCCGGCGTAGTCCACGCGGTGGGCGATCAGGAAGTCGCGGGCCTGAACAAAGATCTCGTTGGGGTTCATGCGTGATCTCCCTGCCCGCGAATCGGGCGATGGCTATGTTCGTCGGATCGGTCCGATTACTTTACTCCCGATGAGGGAAGTTGTGGTGCGGCGCCGCTACCGTGACGAGGCCGGAATCGGATCCGTCGGCTTGCCGTTTGGCCGATCGCGGCGCAGGATGCGGCCCAACACGTTGAGCGCGATCCGCGGATGGAGCAGCGCGCTGGCCGGCCGCATGAGATGGGTCACCGCCATGAAGGTGTCGAGCGCAAACGCATCCGTCGCGCACAACCAGACGACTTGATCGGCGTAATCCTGAAAGACGCGGTCCAATCGGCTGGGGGTGGCGCCGGCCCCTTCGGCCAGGCGGATGTCCTCGTTCGTCGCCAGCAGCCACGGGCCGTGGACGACCTTGGCCAGCCGCTGCTGAAACTGCAGGGCGGTCTCCGACGTGTCCAGCCACGCGCCCAACGCGAGCGCGTCGAGGGCGGCCACGCTCATCCCCTGCCCGTAGACGGGGTTGAACGCGCAGGCAGCGTCGCCCAGCATCGCAAACCGTTCTGGCCAACGGGCCAGCAGCTCGAAGTGCCGCAACCGGTTGCCGGTGATCTGATAGGCGTGCGCGGGCGCAACGGGCTCGGCCCCCTTGATTGCGTCGTGGAGCGCGGGATGGATTAGCGATTTTGCGAAGTCAAGAAAGGCGCCGTCGTCGGCCGGCGGGCGCTCCTCGCCCGCGCCGGCTAAATTGACGAGCCACAAGTCCTTCTCGATCGGGTAAATCAACCCGCCCCGCAGGCCGAACGGCGGCCGCGAGCGGACCATCATCGCCTTCCAATCCGCGCTGAATCCGGCCGGGCGGCGATAGACGCGGGTCACGTACGCGATCTCGGCCGGGACCACCGTTTCTTCGGGCTTCGCATAGCCCAACGAAGACAGCCAATCCAGTCCGCGCGAGGCGCGCCCGCTCGCGTCGACGATCAGATCGCCCGCCAGCGTTTCCGGCGCGTCTCCGGACCGATCCCGGTCGCGGACGCTGATGCCCGTCACCCTGTTCCGGCCGCCATCCATGACAAGGCCGGTCGCTTCGGCGCGCGGCCTGATCGTGATGTTTTTGACCGCGCCGACATAGCCGCGAATCAGATATTCGAGCAAACCGCGGCTGCACGTGCGGGTCTTGTGCTCCGATGAAAACCGGGGCATCCAACCGGCCGGGCCGAAGGTGACCATGTCGCGGGTCCAGTCGACGGTAGGCGCGCCGGCCCGATCCAGATCGGCCTCGAGCTGGGGGAACAACCGCTCCAGGATCAGCAGGCCGCGCCGCAAAAGCACATGCACGTGATGCGATTGCGGCGCGCCTTTGCGCGGCTCGGGGCCATCCGGCAGCGCATCGCGGTCAAGGACGGTGACCCGCTCAAAGTGATCGGCCAGCACCCGCCCCGCCAGCAGGCCGGCGATGCTGGCCCCGATCACGATCGCATGGCCTCTATCTTTCACGTGCCGGTTGCCCCCTTGCGCGACGTCGTTCGAAGATCATCCGCATGGCCACAATGCCAACCAAGAGCGCGGCCAGTCCGCCCACGAACAGCCAGGCCGCGGGCTGGGCGGCGTCGAAACTTCCCCAGTCGCGCAATGCGGCGAGCAGGATAAAGGCGATCGACAGCGCCTGGGCCTCCAGGATAATCTTGGCGGCGCTCCAACGCGCATCCGTCGCCAGGCCCAGGCCGACCAGGCCCGGGAGCGCGAACATCGCGCCGGCCACCCGGGCCGTGAGCGGGGTCAGCGTCCAGGGCCAGGCCGCGATCATGAGCTGGGGCTGGAGGAAAAGCAACAGACCAATAGAGAGCGTCACGCCGCCAACCGTGCCGAGCGCCCAACGCAGAGGCTTTGGCAGTGTGACTTCGTCCGGGGCCGGCGCGCCCGGATCAGCCCGCCGGTTCATCAGCCAGACCGCGACGACCAGAAACGGGGTCGTGAGGTAGAGCGCCGCCCAGGTGAAGAACGAGATGTGATTGGGCGTGAACTTGTCCCAATGCAGGAGTGTTGCGATGCCCAGCGTTCCAGCAAAGGCCGTCACCGGCCAGAAGCCGACCTTAATCGTGTGCCATTGCCGAGCGAGCGCCACGCGGGCGAAGAAGTAGATCCCGCCGAAGTAGGCCGATGCCAGCATCATCGCCGTCATCGGCGGTTTGATCGGCCAGGCAAACAGCTCGCCGGACCGTTCGGGCACGAGATAGAGGATGCCGGCAGCGGCAACCAGGAAGGGGATGATGACGAGCGCCAGCGCGCGCGTCACCCGGTTGATGTGATCGTCTCGCATGGATGTTGATGTCATCTCTCTGCTCCCGCCGGTTGGCATTTGGGTAATCGCGCCGCCCACCGAGAGCGGACGCTGGAGGTGTCCCTGAACGCGGTGATTGTAGAACAGCGCCCAAAAAACCGGGCGCGACTACAGCGCAGTGTTCGTGGCACGGCAGTCGCAAAGCACCAGGAGCGGAGCGCATCGGCGCTCGCCCGAGAGTTGGCCTTGGCGTACCGCGATGCGCGCAGTCGAAGGGCGCGCGCGCTCACGGCATGGCTGCATCGACAAACGCATCCAGCGCGGCCCGCAGAAAACGGGCAATGAGGGGATCCGCCAACATTGCCGCCCTATCCACGCCGCGGCGCGGAAGCGGAATGGTGAATGCCGGGTCATCGATCAAGGTCGCCGACATCATCCTCAGGATTTCACCGAGCGATTCATGAACAAAGATGGATCCTGGGGAGACGTCAATTAACGCCACAGGTTTGCCTGGGAACTCGACGCAGCTCACCAGCCAGTCGAGGGCGTTTATTAGCGTGCCCGGCACCCCGTTGGCATATTCCGGGCTGGAGATCAGCAGGCCGTACGAGCGGCCGACGAGCCCCGCAAGTCCGCAACCGGCGCGGGCGGCCTGGCGCCATCGCGATCCAGATCCGGATTGAAGCACGGGAGGACTTCCGTCCACCGTTCCAGGCGCCTGGCCGTCTCACTGCATAAGCACGGCGATCAGCGCAGGCGCCAAAACTCGGAGGTGAACCCCATCCCGGTGAATAACGTTTCCAACTCGTCCACCGTTTTTCTTCGATAGCCCGGATCTCTCCGATCCGGCCCGTAAAACACCTGGGCCAGCGTCCAACACTGCTCAAGCGAAATAATCGCGCCCAGCGGCATGCGCCAATCCGTCAGCCACTTCGAGAGGTGATCTTCCGACCGGAAGATAAGCATTGTTTTTCAGTTAAATACAATATCGCTCCACCATTTGACAACCGGAATCGCAAAATGAACGATTCCCTGGGCCGGCTCGAGCGCGCCGTCCTTGATTCGCACTGTCATTGAGGTGCCGCAATCGCCGCACGAGGCCTGGATGAACGCATCGCGATGGAGCGCAGCGGCAATTCCCATCGCATCCCATATGCAGTTCCCATAGTAGGACTGCCCGTCCACGCGCACGAGAAAGGGCGTGGGCACGGCGGAAAATGGATTTGCCATCAAGACCTCGCCGCTGTCACGCTGCAAGACGAGCATGCGCGCGTCGGCGAGGCGGCGGAAGGATGCCTCGATTTCCGCCGGCGAAGATGAGAGCGTCGTCGCCGTTTCAGCGATCGACGGCACTGCGCCGGACTTTCTGGTCTCGTCGTAGACATGCCGACGAACTTCAGCGTCAAATGCGATTCTTTCGGAATCGGTGGACATTGTGGCCCCCCTCTTTTAACAGGTCACGATAGACAAAGGTTGATCGAGTGCCGAGCACGTTACCACATTGGCCGGCCAGCTGAAACGAGGCGGGCAACGACGCCGCGGAACGGATAGATTGATGAGACTCGAACCGTGATCACTCCTCAGGGCGCGCGCGACTCAAACGTCACTTCCCGATACTCGGGCAACGGGCCCTTCAACAGCGGCGCCGGCCGGCCCTTCAGATACGTGTCGAAGAACGCCAGAATGTAGGCGTCGATCACCTGTACCGTCCGCTTGCCTTCCAGCCCGCCGCGGGCGGGCAGCATCGCGTTGAGCGGAGACAGGAGCGGATAGTCGCCGAAGTCGTTGTGCAGGACGCCCGCAAGTTTGAGATGGTAGGCCGGCGCGGCGACGCCCTTAAACAGCCGGTCCAGGCGGGCCAGATTGTCGCCCGTCCACATGTCGGTCTCGCTCTGCAGAAACATAAACGGCTGGCGGGTCGGCTCAGTGATAATGTTTGCGGGAATCGGCTCATACCAGCCGTCCTGGACCAGACCGGCCTTGCAGCGCGGGTCGAGGTGGCACGCCCACACGATCGCCCCGCCGCCGGTCGAGACCCCGGTCAGGCCGATTCGTTGCAGGTCGATTTTGCCCGTGAAACGCGGATCAAGCTGCCCGGCGTTCAGGCGCTCCAACTGGTCCAAGACGAAGCGCTGATCGGCGACAAAGACCGCTTCCAGCTTCTCGCTCGCTTTTGTGTCTCGGGGCGACAGGACATCGGGTGTATTCAGGGCCACCCGCCCGTCGGCGAACACGGTGAAGGCCGCGCCATAGGGGTGATCGATCGCGACAGCAATGTAGCCTGCGCTGGCCAGCGCCTCCATCTGGTTGGTGCTGGCGGTCCGATAGCCCGTATAACCGTGGGAGTAGATCACCACCGGGTACGGCCAGCCGTCGGCGCGGATCGGCGCATCCGGGTAGGCATGGGTGCCAACCAGGCGCAGATGATCCAGCGCGAACGACGCGAAGGGCGGCAGCCCGAGATATTTCGCAAACGCCGGCAGGGCCACATCCGCGTGATCGACAAATGAGATCGTCTTCGCGCCGGACGCGGGCTGGGCCGGATACCAGATCTGGACCATGATCTCGCGCCTGTCGTTGGGGTCGGCCGTGTAGGTTTCGGGGCGGGCGGAGTCCGTCCAGTCATAGACGATCGAGCCGACCGCATACGGGCCCGGCGGCGTGGGTAATTGGGGCACCGGCAAAATCGTGGGCAAGGCGGCGGCGACCAGCCAGACCAGAAGACCGAACGCGCCCGCCAGGACGGTCCCGATCCCGCGCCTTGCAGTCGCGCCCGCCTTTTTAAGCAGGCCGGGCAGGCCAATCAGGAACAGGGCGAATGCCAGCGCATAGGCAGGCGCCATCTGCCAGCGATATCCCTCGGCGATCCAGTGGACGAGGATGAGAACGACAATCACGCCCGGCAGGAATCGAAGCGCGCGCAAACTGGGACGCGGCGGAAGACACGCCGCCAGCAGGGCGATCAGGGTCAGCGGCAGGATCAGGATTTCGAGGAATCGCATCAGGTTGTCCAGAAGCCTTTATGAACGGCGCGCGCTTCGCGTTCCACCGCGGAAGCCGGGCCCCGCACCTCAATCGGGCGCTGAGTATGGGCGAAGACCTCCCGGCAGGGAAGCATCAGGTGTTCAGGGGACGGTCCAACGATCGCGTATAGGTCAACCTCGCTCAGGGCATAGACGACCCGGCCAATCCCGCTCCAGTGAATGGCGCCCGCGCACATCGCGCACGGCTCCGTGCTTGAGTAGAGGGTGCAGCGCGCAAGTTGCTCCGGCGAAAACCGCTGGCTGGCGAGCCGGACCAGATTGGTTTCGGCGTGGCCGGTAATGTCCTTGTCCGTCAACACAGTATTTTCGGCGGTCAGGAGCGCCTGGCCATGCGCATCCGCGAGAACGGCGCCAAAAGGGTGATTGCCATGCTCGCGCGCCTGCCGGGCAACGGCAATCGCAGCCTGGAGATGCTCAGTGTCAGCGCTGTTCATAATCCACCTCTAATTCTCAAACTGATTCAGGCGACCGCGCCACCCGCGATTTGGTTCATGATGCCACACTCGGCAAGGAATACGGAATGAGGACACATCCTCCGTTCGCGCCGCGTCGCGTATCATCGTCGGCCATGAACACGCCTCTCATCGCCCATCACATGGGCGCGCTGGACGGCTGGCCGCACCCGGCCAACACCCTCGAAGCCATCGAGGCCAGCCTGCGCGAAAACGCCGACATCATCGAGATTGACGCCACGGCCCTGGCCGACACCGACTATCTGCTTGTCCATGACCCGCTCCTGGAATCCGAGACGAGCGGGTCGGGCGCCGTCGGCGCAAAGTCCGCAGCACGCGCCCGCGATCTGAAGGTGAAGTGGGGCGGCGCGATCACCCACTACGCGGTCCCCCTGCTAAGCGATGTTGTCAAACTCTTTGAGCGTTTGCCCGGCCCGACCCAGCTCCAGATCGATTTCAAAAACGCCATTCCCTTCGCCACCGGCGAGCCGCTCGAGCGACTGGCCCGGATTGTGGCCCCGCTGGGCGAGCGCGTCATCGTGAGCAGCGGCGCGGACTGGCAGCTCCGCCGGCTGCGCAAATTCGCCCCGGCCCTGCGGCTGGGTTTCGACATCATGTGGGTGCTCGACTGGTCGGCTCACCCTGGGCGGCGCGATCCGCGCGAGCTGCCCAAGACGGTCGGCGCGTACGGCTACCTCGACGACCATCCCGTGGCCGCGCGCAAGATCTGGCCGACGGCGGTCTACCTCGAGAACCGGGTCGAGTCGATGCTGGGCCTTGTGCCGGGCGCCCAGGTTTTCTACGTCCGGTGGTCGTTCATCCAGCGCTGCCTCGATGACGGCTTCAATATCGCCGCGTTTCTACACGGTCACGGGATCCAGGTCGACGCGTGGACGATGGATGTGGGCAAGCCAGGCGTCGACGCGGCCGCCCTCCGTCTGCGCGACGCGGGCGTGGACTTCTTCAAGACCAACACCCCGCGGGCGATGCGGGCGCTGTTGTTGGGCTGACCGCTGACCCCGGACGGTAGATTGCGCATCAGACGATTCGTCGATGCCGCCATTCCCTATTCGGGAATAGTCGCCACTCATGCTTTGCCCTAATATCGAGGCATGGAAATGCGCGTGGAAATTACCATCAACGCCCCGGCGTCCGAGGCTTGGCGCGTGATGGGCGAGCGATTCGGCGATATCGGCCACTGGGCTTCTCCCATCACCGCCTCGCGCCTGGACGGCGATGCCGCTGTCGGCGCGGTGCGGGACTGTCATATCGCGGGTTTTGGCCCGATCGGCGCCGGGATCATCAAAGAGCAATTAACCCGCTTCCAGCCAGATGAGATGACATTCCAATACGATGCGATTCAAGGCATGCCGAATTTTATCCGAAGCGCGACAGCCCAGTGGACCGTCGAGGCGATCGGCCCGGGCGCGTGCGTAGCGCAGACCAAAGCAACCGTTTCGTTGCGGGGCCTGGCCCGCCTCGCCTCGCCCATCCTCAAACCCCGGATGATGAAGGACGGCTTGCGGGTGCTCGAAGAGCTGAAACATTATCTGGAACACGGGCAGCCGCATCCCCGGAAAGCGGCCGCTCAGGCCCGCCACGCGCCGGCGCCGATATAGTGGGCGGGATGGCAAATCCATCCGCAACGGCCAGCACCTTTGGACAGCAATTGCGCCTGCGGAGGCATCGCGCCGGGGTTTCGCAAATTGACCTGGCCGCTGACGCAGGCACGACGCCCCGGCATGTGTCGTTTATCGAAACCGGGCGATCGCGACCGGGCCGCGATCTGGTGCTGCGGCTCGCCGAGGCCCTGAACATGCCGTTGCGCGAACGCAACAGTCTGCTGGTCGCGGCCGGCTTGACGCCTTCGTATCCTGCCTTCGATCTGGGCGACGAAGCGATGGGGCCGATCAGGCTTGTTCTGGAGCGCGCGCTTGAATGTCATGAGCCCTATCCGGCCTGGGTGGCCGGGCCAGGGCTGACGTTTCTTGCTGCAAATCGCGCGGCCGATCGGCTATTCCCGGGACTGACCCACATGCCCGCCGCGGCTATCGTCGATTTCTGGTTCGGTCCAGGGCCGTTCCGGCAGATCGTCGAGAATTGGCAGGACGTGGTTTGGGCGGGCGTGGTCAGTCTCCGGCGGGAAGCGCTGCGCGGATCGAGCCCGGAACAAGAGACGCTGCTTAAGCGCGCGGAATTCCTCGCCCGGGACATTCCCCCGCCGGAGCCAGGCGCCCTGACCGACTGGCTGGTGGTCTGCCCGCGGCTTGTGATCGATGGCTGCGTCGTGCGGACCATCTCAGCCGTGATGCGCTTCGACACAGCTATCGAGGTGACCACCTCAGAGCTACGGGTAGAACTGATGTTTCCGGCTGACCCGGCCAGCGACGCGTTTTTTAAGCGCCGGGCGGCGGGGTGACACCTGCTAGCGTCACCGACTATGCTTTCCCTCATCACCCAGGCCTTCAACGCGCACGCGCAGGCTCCGGCCGGCATCCGCGTGACTCCGTCTATCCCGATCTTGTATTTCGGCGACTATCCAGCCTACGCGCGCTCGCCGCTGCGGATCATTACGGTTGGCCTGAATCCGTCGAACGCGGAGTTCCCCGCCGACGATCCTTTCAGCCGGTTCCCGGACGCACGGATCCCATCCAGTGGCAGCGAGCGAGCCCTGTCAGCCCTAAACAGCTACTTCAAGATCAATCCGTACTGGCGCTGGTTCTCCGGCCTTGAGCCGCTGCTGGAGGGCTTCGATGCATCGTTCAAGACCGGGCGACGCAATACTACCCTTCACACCGACCTCTTAAGCCCGGTGGCCACCGACCCGACCTGGAGTGGTCTCTCTGAAGAGGACAGCAAGTCGCTGTCTAGCGCCGGCGTACCGCTTTGGCATGCGCTTGTCACCCACTTGCGTCCGCATATCGTCCTGATCTCGGTGGCCGAAAAGCACCTGGAGCGGATCAAGTTCGACATGACCGAGTGGACACCCGTGCACGCATTCCGCTCAACGCCATCTCACACGATCCACCGCGCGGCGATGCGAGTCGCGCCCGATTGGAAAACGGATTTCCTGTTTGGCCAGGCAAAGCAAACGCCATTCGGCGGATTCCTCCACGCTGAGAAGCGCGACCTGGCAGGCAACGTCAAGGGCAAGCTGACGAACTGGTAGCGGCTAACGGTTCGACCAGGAATCGACCCGCTGAGTTACACGCCTCCGCGCGCGCCGCGCTCACCGATCAGACGCATCGAAGTACGCCCAGCCGGAAAGTTCGGGGGGCTCAATTCCGAGCTGGGTCAGCGTGGCCATGATCTGGGCGCGGTGCTCGGTGGCGTGGTTAACCGCCTGGGTCAGGATGATGGCGCTGGGCACCCGCTCCGCCGGGCTATCCCCCCAAACGACCAGACCCATCTCGCCCGGCTGAATCCCGGGCGCGGCGGCGACCAGCCCTTCGCCACTCTCGCGGATCGACACCTGCAGCTCCGCCAGCGTGGGCCTGGCCGCGAGGCGGTGGTACGGCTCGCGGGTTGTCACGAAGGCCAGATAGGCCCGCTCGCCATTGGCGACATGCCGGAGCGTATCGCGAATCGAGCCATACGCGCCGACGATGCTGGCGTCTAGTTGCTCATCGCTCAGCTGGACGCACAGATCGAACAGCCGCGTGTTGGCCCATAGGTTGTGGCGGAAGAGTGTCGCGATGGTTTCGAATTCGGTCGAGGGTTGGGTCGGGTTCGCCATAGTGCCCCGACCTTAGCACAGAGATTTTTCGCGCGCTTGCCTGCATCTCGCGGGATCTAAGGTTCTCGAACAACCTTGGGGCCAACCGTTGGACTTCACCCGGCGAACGGACTACCTCGCCGGCGCCCGCACGAAGATCGGATTCGTCAGGGCCAGCATCCGCCCGTTGGACTCAGTCAGCGTGGCCAGACACCAGGCCGCGTCGGCCGGGCCCAGGGTTACGCGGGCGTCGCCATCGCGGCCAACGTCGAAGGTCCGCCAGACGCGCCCATCGGCGACGACGCTCAGCCGCCCACCGGCCGGGGCGTCTGCCCAGGCGATCTCGATCTCCGCCGGCCCGGCGCCCGCAGGCAGCGTATCGCCCATCATGGCGAGACTCGAGCCCTTCGACCGACCCTCAGTAGTAGGCCCGCTCAGGACCCGCGCCTCAATTGTCAATCGCGGCCCAGCTGAAATGAAGTTGTGGCCGGCCCGGATCGCGCGCAAAATCGCGTTTTCGGTCAGCGACTCGGCATACACGTTGTTGAACCCATAGGTCCGGCCCTCGCCCCGCCCGTGATTGTCCGTGCCCGAAGTCAGGGCCATGCGATACCCGGCGTTGAGCCAGTCGTAGGCCAGCTCGAGCCCTTCGTCGTTGTGGCTGTCGCTGACCCAGTTGGTATTCCACACTTCGACAACGCGAGCCGGGCCAGGGAAGACCTCGTCGTAGACCCATCGGCAACCGGTGCAGTGCGGGTCGCCTTCCGCCCGCGGATGAGCGACGATGAAAGTCCCTCCGCGCGCCATCACCGCCTCGGCGATGGCCGCCATCCCGCGCGCATCGCGAGTGCGCCAATCCATCCAGGCGTGGACGCCCAGCATGAGGGCATGGCCCCAAAACGTGGTAAGTTCCATCCCGCCCATCACCAGAAGCTCAGGGCCGCCCAACGACAAAAACTCAGACAATCCCGAGACGGTGTTGTGATCGGTCAGTGTCGCAAAGTCCAGGCTTTGGGCGCGCGCCCAGGCCGCCAGGTCGGGGACGTCCCAGCGCGCGTCGGAGTGGACGGTATGGGCGTGCAGGTCTCCGCGGAACCAGCCGGGGCCGCGCGTTGGCGCGGCGCTGGCCGAAAATGGGGACTTGGGCGCCTCTGCGAACGTTGCGCCCGGTGGCGCCATATCCACTTCCATTCGATACGCGCACGGCTCATCCGGCATCACCATGTGCGTGTCGAGGACGACCTGCCACAGCCCAGGCTGTATTTCGCGGGGGACATACCCCGGCGAGGCGAAATCCGCGCTCAGGACGACTTCGTGGGCGCTGCCATGCCGGTGCCCGGCCCCGCGAAAACCGCCCGGGTCAAATACCGAGAGCGGGATTAGGTTGCTGAACCCGGCGACGCGGAGCGGGGCGAACGACATCCGGATCCGCAACCGGGCGACGCCGGCCGGGACCTCAAACCCGTGGGCGATGTTGCGCTTGCAATCGGCTCCAGTGAGTGTGCCCGCATAGGTGGCCGTGCCGTCTGCGCCGGATGCCAGCATTAACATGATTTCACACCGGGATCATATCGGGGAATTTGCGCCTTGAGCGAATGGCGCGGTAATCCGCGCCGCTCGGGCGCCGTGGGGCGCGAGCGTTCCGCCGGCCGCCGCGATCGCGCGCCGGGTCATGGCCGGATCATTCGTGCACAGGTCCTCGATCCCAAGCTCAACCAGCCGGCGCATCACCGGCTCGCGCTCCTCATGCCAGCTCATGATCCGCAGCCCGGCCTTCCGCACCCGGGCCAGCCACTCGGGCGTGATCAGCGCGCAGGGATCGGGATAGTCCTCCCAGGCGAGGTTCAGTCCGCTGGCGTTGCAGACCTGGGCAATCAGCACCGGGTCGATGCTGGCATTCCGGTAGCTATAGGCGGTATGCGCCTCAGGGGCGATCTCCCGGACATAGAAGACGTGATCGGGCCGCGGGCCAAACAGCACGCATCGATCAAGCCAGCGCGCCTCGCGCAGGCTGTTCACCAGGCGGACCGTCATCGCGGGATCGATGTCCTTGAGCTCGATGTAGATGCCGACATCGAGTTCTTTGGCCAGCGCGAGGACGTCTTCCCAGCGCGGGATGCGCTCACCCTTCGCGAGCGGGATGTCGAGCAGCGCATCCAGGGTCAGCCGCTCCACCCGCTGCTCGCATTCGCCCGGGATCGGGATCGTGGTGTCGTGGAAGACAAGCAGTTGGCCATCCAGCGTTCGCCGGATGTCCGTCTCGATCATCTGGGCGCCATGGGCGGCGGCGAGGCGAAACGAGGTCAGGGTGTTGTCGGTGGCGTAGCTGGACGCGCCGCGATGGGCGACGATGGTGTGGCTGCTCATCGGCCTGGACTACAGGTGAATCTCAGCCGGCTTGTCCTGGCCATGAAAGACCAGATAGCGGGTCGGCATAAAGCTGAGTGTTCCGCCTTCGCTGGTCTCCACCGATTTGGGCAGAAACAGCTTGAGCAGGCCGAGGCTCTCGTTCTTGACGAACACCTTGCGGTAGTGGCCGAGGTCGCTCATCTGCGTAACGGTCCCGCTCCATGCATTCACCGTGCCATCGGCGACGACGGCGACATCCTCAGGACGGATCGCGACCTTGGCCGCGCCATCGCCGGCGCCGGCCGGCGCGGGCAACTGCTTATCGCCCACCCGGATTTGACCGCCGCCCATCGTGCCATCGAGCATGTTCATCGCCCCGATGAAGTCGGCGACAAAGAGATTGCGCGGGGTGGCGTAGATCGTGGCGGGCTTGTCCAACTGCTGCAGCTCGCCCTTGCGCATCACCGCGATCCGGTCGGCCAGGCTGAGCGCCTCCTCCTGGTCGTGGGTGACAAACACGGCCGTGATCTTGAGGCTGCGCTGGATCATCCGGAGTTCTTCGCGCAGGCGGACGCGCAGCAGGGCATCCAGGTTCGAGAACGGCTCGTCGAGCAGGAGAATCTTGGGACGCAGCACCAGGGCGCGGGCGATGGCGACGCGCTGCTGTTCGCCACCCGAGAGCTGGGAGGGATACCGATCCCCATACTCGCCCAAATGAATCAACTCGAGCGCGTCGTGGACGTCGCGGTCGATCTGCTGCTTGGGCAGGTGGCGCAGGCGCAGGCCGAAGGCGATGTTGTCATACACCTTCATGTGCGGCCAGAGGGTGTATTTCTGGAACACCATCGCGGTCGGCCGCTTGTTGGCCGGCATATTGATCACGCTCTGTTTGTCGATCTGGACATCGCCCGAGGACGGCTCTTCAAACCCGGCGATCATGCGCAGGGCGGTGGATTTTCCGCAACCGCTGGGCCCGAGGATGCACAGGAATTCGCCGTCGTGAACATTCAGGTTGAGGTCATTCACCGCGACGACGGGCTTGCCGATCGCGCCAAATTGCTTGCGGAGGTTTATCAGATCAAGTGTCGACATGTTGAGGTTGGGCCATTAGCCATTAGCCTTTGGCCATTAGCTTATGGCAGCGCGTTGTGAGCCTTGATTGTTTGGACAAAGGTGTTGAGCATTCTCCGAACTTCTTGTATTTGACCAGTGATCCGGCCGTATTGTTCATCAGATAAATAGCGCAGATCGCGCGCCAACAGCGTCTCATATTCAAGCTCAGCCGCGGAGCCCTGAGCAATTTGCAGAAACCGCCTGAAGTCGCCATCGTTGCCACGACTGCGTCCTTCCACGATGTTCGCGGCGACAGAAACCGCCGCCCTGCGAATCTGCGACACCAGGCCAAACATCTCTTCTCTCGGGAACGATGCCGTCATCTGATAGACGTCAAGGGCGAGTTGATGCGCCTTTTGCCAGACCATCAATTCTTTGAAGTCCTGCATTGCTAGTGAGCGGCTAATGGCCAAAGGCTAATGGCTAATGGCCCGCCCTTAAACCCCAAACCCCGCGCTCACCGTATTCCCCCGCAGGAACTTTTGGGCGAAGCTCAACAGGATCACCGATGGGATCCACAGAATCATCGAAATGACCGCACCGTATTGCACCACGATCTGATTGTTGATATACGAGAACATCAGCACCGCCATGGTGCGCACGTTGGGCACCCCGATGATGAAGGCGCCCTGGGCCTCATAGAAAGTGGCCACGAAGGTGAGCAAGAGCGCGGCGGCCAGAGCGGGCGCCACCTGGGGCAAGGTGATCTGGAAGAACACCCGCGCCCGCGACGCGCCCACATCCAGAGCGGCTTCCTCGAGGGCCCGGTCCACGCCCTGGAAGGCGCTGGTCGGGATCCAGATCATGGTTAGGAGCGTATTCACCAGCTGGATCATGATGACGCCTGGAACCGTGCCAACCAGATTGAGCCGATAAAACACTACCGCGATCGCGATGTAAAGGCCAAACCGGGGAAAGGCGTTGACGGCCAGAAAGGACAACAGCAATCCCTGACGACCCGGGAATTGAATCCGGGCGAAGGCATAAGCAGCCGGGAGACAGATCAGGGCCGAGATCGCGGTCACGATCGTGGCCAAACCCACGCTCATCGGCAGGGTTGAAAGAATGTCGGCCCGGTTTAGCGTTTCCGCCCAATAGGACAATCCCCACTCGGTTGGAAGCAGGGCGGGCTGGCGCCAGCGCTCGGCAAACGCCCACAGGACGACAGTCGTCAACGGGCCGACGATCAGCAGCACCAGGGCGATCAAGGCGAAGATGCCAAAGGACTCACGTCGCAGCGTCCTCAAGGAGGATCGGACAATCGAGCGGTTCATGCGCGTTCTCCCCGGCGACGGGTCACCGTGCGAACATACAGCAGGCCGATCAGCGCGCACAGGAGGAACGTCAGCACCGCCTGCGTTTCGGCGCCACTACGATCGAGGTACTCGGTGAAGGTCTGTTGCATGTAGACGCCCATCATCTGGGGCGCTGCCCCGCCGATGAGATACGGAATCGTGAACGCGCCAAACACACCGATCACATTCAGGCAGAAGACGATCAGCAGCGGGCGTTGCATCAAGGGCAGAATGATTTGGAAGAAGGCCCGCAGCGAGGTGGCGCCCACGTCACGGGCGGCTTCGATGACCGAATCCTCGACCTGGCGTAGGCCGGCGGTCAGAACCAGAATGGTAAACGGGATGTGATCCCACACCAGCGCGAACACGATCCCGGATGGGCGGAGATACGGGGTGACGAACCCGGTGTAGTCAAAGACCACCCGCAGGAATACGTCCACCGTGCCGCGCGGGCCAAGATACCGGATGATGGCAAAAGCCAGAATGACGCCGGGAACAAACAGCGGAAAGAGCGCCAGCACCTGGACCGCGCCGGCGATGCGGCTGGTCGAGAAGCGAAGATAAAGCGCGAGCGGGAAGCAGACGACAAACTGGAAGAAGACCGTGATCAGGGTCACCCCGATCGTAAAACTGAGATTGCTGCGCGCAATCGGATCGTTGAAGAAGTTCGCATACCGATCCAGATTGATTCCGGCTGAGAGACCGGCGTCCTGGTCCACCATGACCGTCCGGACGATGGACTGGCCGGCCGGGAAGAAGATCAGCAAGACCAGGACGGCCAGCGGCGAGGCGATCAGGGCGTAGCCGGCCAGCCAGGTGCGCCAGGCGCGGGGTCGGGAAGAGGATTTGAGGGCCACGAATAGCTATTAGCTGTTAGCCTTATGCTGTTAGCCCTTAGCCATTAGCCTTTAGCTTTGGGCGGTAGGCTCCCATTGACTGCCAGACAAGACCCCGGCAATCATCATGGGAACCACTCGGCCCGAAGCTAAAGGCTAACAGTTAATGGCTAACAGCTAACGGCTCTTACTGCTTGATATTCGTCGCAACCTTCTCGTACCAGCCCTTGTTGCGCTCGGCGTCCCACTTGCCACCCGGCCAGGTCGGAACCCGGTCGGCGACGACGCTGTTGAACTGGGTCTGCAGGGCCTGGGGGAACTGGTCCCACTTCAGGGCAGGGAAGCCGCCCAGGCTTTTGATGACATTGACCTGATTTTCCTGTTTGAGCGTGAAGTTGATCCAGGCCAGGGCGCCATCTTTGTTCTTGGTGCCTGTGGGCACAGCGAACTGGGCATACCCGCCCGACATCGGCAGGTCCGTGAACTGGGCCATCTTGATCGTGGCCGGCAGGACGCCCTTGTCGATGTTGACCAGCACCTGGTCGCTCCAGGCGCTGACCATATTGACCGAACCATTGGCCAGAAGCAGCAGCGCGGGCTGGTTGCCAGCCGGGTAGTTGCCCTTGTCGTAGGTGAACTCATGGATCGAGCGAAGCATTTCCCAGGCCTTGTCAAATTCCTTGACCAGAACCGGATCGGCCTCGCCACCCTTGAACTTGTCGGGGTCCTTGCCGGTCACCTCATGAATCGCGCGCACGACGAAGTTGCCGCCGCTGCCGCCCTTGTCCGGGCGCCCGTAGGTGAACTGGCCGGGGTTCTTCTTG
>JBKJQK010000462.1:0-2851 GCA_046594095.1 Anaerolineae bacterium
GCCCAAACCCGCCCGGGGCGGCGGTTGATAGGCGCAGAGCGGTTCCTCGCCCAGATAGTCGCCGGCCATCGCGTAGGCGCGGGCCCGTGAGCCGCCGCAGATGGTTTTGAATTCACACCGGCCGCACTTGCCCTTTAGCAGGCTGGCGTCGCGGAGGGCGCGGAAGAGCGGGCTCTGCCGGTAAACCTCCAGCAACTCGTCCCGGCGCACGTTGCCCGCCGTCAAGGGCAGGAATCCGCTGGGCTGGATGTCGCCGGTGTGCGAGACGAACACGAATCCCTTGCCATCATTGATGCCGAGCGGCGCGCGTGCGCCGGAGGGCTGCACGCCCGGGGCCTGCTGCAAGATCACGCGCCGGTAGTGCTGGCCTTCGGTCGTCTTGATGTCGTAGGGCGCGCTCCGTGATAACCGGGCCAGACGCGTGAACAAGTTTTCCATTTCCTCCGCCGTCAACAGGTCGTCGATTTTGCCCCGCCCCGTCGGCACCAGTTGAAACACGCTCCAGAGTGCGGGCCGAATCTTGTCCAGCAGATGGACGAACGCGTCGAACTCGCCCAGGTTTTGCCGCGTGAACGTCGTGTTGATCTGGATCGGAATCTCCGCGAGGGCGGCGTGGGCGATGGCTTCCATCGTCCATTTCCAGGTGCCCGGCACGCCCCGGAACCGGTCGTGCGTCTCAAGGCTGGCCCCGTCGAGACTGAGGGAGATGCGCTCCACGCCCGCGGCCTTGAGTTCGCCCAGGTCCGTCCGCGCAAATTCCGGCGTGGCGCTGGGGCTCAGGCTGACGCGCAGTCCGTGGCCCGTGGCATAACGGATGAGAGTTTCGAGATGGGCCCGGCGAATGGGATCCCCGCCCGTCATCACGAACAACTTCGGCCCGCAGCGCTTTACCTCATCGATGAACCGGAACGCTTCTTCGGTGTTGAGTTCCAGCGGATGGCGGCTCAGGTTTGCCTCCGCACGACAGTGCCGGCAGGCCAGGCTGCAGGCGCGTGTCACCTCCCAGATCACGATAAACGGCCGGTCGTCGAAATCGAATTTCATCACGAGAGCAGCTTGCCGGAGCGAGAGCCGGCGGCTTTGACCTCAATCAAGCCGGCCGGAGATGCGCCGGCCAACGTGCTGGGTCTGCCGTGGAGCAGGGAGCGGGGCGGCTCCCGCGGACTTGATGGAGATCAAGGTTTCATTGCTTCCGACTTGCCTCCGGCTGGCGGCCCCGATTGATTCACTGCCGATGAGCAGAACGTGATATGCTGCCGCTGGCCAAGTTCAAACGATTCGATGTGCGCCCGCTTTTCCAGCGGGGCGCGGAACCGCTGCCTGAAATTCTTCAACGAGTGGAGTCACTCGCTCCCGGAGAGGGCCTCATCATCATTGCGCCGTTTCTGCCCTCGCCGCTCATTGAGTTGCTCGGCAGCCGGGGCTTCCAGTCGAAGATCGAGCACGGCGAGGGCGGCAGTTGGTTTGTTTACTTCTGGCGTGAGACGGACTAAACCGCTCTTGGAATGACCACCGCCCTCTCCGAGCTCAAGCAAATCGGGATCATCAACGCGTTGCGCAGTTGCCAGCTTTTCGCCGGGATTTCCTCACCGGAGCTCAAGGTGATTGCGGAGATCAGCACCATCAAATCAGTCCCCAAAGACAACTATCTGTTTCATGAGGGCGATCCCTCCCTCGGCTTTTACATAATGCAGACCGGGGCCATTAACGTGCATCGGGTCAATGCTGCCGGGAAGGAGCAGGTCATCCATGTCTTTCGTGCGGGCGATTCATTCGCGGAAGGAACGCTCGCGACGGAGAAAGGTTATCCCGCCGATGCGCGGGCGGTGGAGGCGTCCCAGGTCTTGCTTGTGCAGAAGGCCGGCATTCTTGCGCTGCTGCGGCGGCAGCCGGAGCTGGCGTTGCGGATGCTCGGCTCCATGAGCGCGCATCTGCGCGTGCTGGTGGGGCAACTCGAAGACCTGACGCTCAAGGATGTGGAGACGCGCCTGGCCAACTGGCTGGTCAAACGCTGTCCCCATCCGGTAAATGGGAAACCGGCGAAGGTTGAACTGACCATGACCAAGCGCGTCCTCGCGGCGGAACTGGGCACAGTCAGTGAAACATTCTCGCGCACCCTCGCCAAGTTTCGCGCGCAGAAGCTCGTGGTGGTCAAAGGCAAAACCATCCTGGTGCTGAATCCTTTGCAGTTGGCCGCCCTGCTGCACCGCCATCTCGGCGAGTAACAGGGGGGGGGGCAGGTTGGAGGGATTTGAACTTTGCCACCTGCATGGCGCGTCGTCCCCAGCAAAGTGAGGCGTCCCGCCCGCCTGCATGGTGGCGGGCGGTGGTGGCGGGCGGGGAATACGGATCAGACCGTCCGCGTGGTCATGGCTTTGGCGGCGGGGAACAGGACAGCGTTCTCCAGATGAATGTGGCGATGCACGTCTTCTTCCAGATCGTGCAGCCCGGCGAACAGCGCGCGGTAAGTGTTACAGGCATCGGCGGGCGGCTGGAATCCGTGGCTCAGTTCCCGCAGCCGGGCCAGGGCCGCTCCGACTTCCTCGTGTTCATGGATCATGCAGGCGATCGGTTCGTTCAATGTTCCCGGTGCCGGCTCGCCGCGGCTCATCGACACGACCGCCGGAAAGAGAACCTGCTCCTCCTTCATCATGTGACTGGCCAGTTCCGCTTCCATCGCGATGAAGATGTGAAACATCCCCACCAACGACGGCGTGTGTCCTCCGTGAACCTGGGCGACGCGCTCAGACATGGCGTGCAGTCGCGGCAGTTCACGCCGCAGGAACCCATGATGAATCTCGACGATGTAAGCGGCCAGTTCATGCGGCGGCAGTTCGGCGGGATTCTGCGC
>JBKJQK010000464.1:0-6078 GCA_046594095.1 Anaerolineae bacterium
GAGGCCGCGATCCTGGCCCGGATGAAGCAGAAAACCCGCTACAACATCGGGCTGTCCGCCCGCAAAGGCGTGACCGTCCGGGCCGGCGGTCCGGCCGACGCCGCGGGCTTTGGCGCCCTGATGCAGGCCACCGCCGAGCGCGACGACTTCTCGATCCACCCCGCTAACTACTACGCCGACGCGCTGCGCCTGCTGGGTGACGAAGCGGCCTTGCTGCTGGCCGAACACGGCGGTGAGACCCTGGCCGCCCTGCTCGTCGTCGCCTGCGGACGGCGCGCCACGTATCTGTATGGGGCGAGCAGCAACACCCGGCGCGAGCTGATGGCACCGTATCAGCTGCAATGGGAGGCCATGCGCTGGGCGCGCGCGCGCGGGTGCGGAGACTATGATCTATGGGGCGTCCCAGACGCCGATGAGGCTGAGCTCGAGGCCCAGTTCGAAGCGCGTCACGACGGGCTGTGGGGGGTCTACCGGCACAAGCGCGGCTACGGCGGGCAGCTTGTCCGCCACGTGGGCGCATGGGTTACCGTTCTTTCGCCGCTCCGCTGGCGCCTGTATGAGCTGGCCCGGCGCCGGCGCAACGCGCACGGGCTGGCCGCATAGATCATGGCTGAAGGCATTCTGTATTTTCCGAAAGGCTTCAAATGGGGGACGGCCACCGCCGCCCATCAGGTTGAGGGCAACAACACGAACAGCCAGTGGTGGGCCTGGGAGCAGCTTCCGGACAAGATCGCCAATGGCGACAAAAGCGGGCTGGCCTGCGGTTGGTGGAATAACGCCGAGGCCGACTTCGACCGGATGGCCGACATGGGCCTGAACGCCCACCGGCTGTCGATCGAATGGAGCCGGATCGAGCCCCGCGACGGCGTCTTCGATGAGGCCGCGCTCGAGCGCTACCGCGGCATGCTGCTCGGCCTGCGCCGGCGGGGGATCGAGCCGATGGTGACCCTCCACCACTTCAGCAATCCGATCTGGCTCGAGGAGCGCGGCGGTTGGATCGAGGAGCAGGTCGTGGTGCCACGCTTCGAACGCTTTGCGCGCAAGGTTGCGCGCTCGCTCGGGGACCTGTGCGACCTGTGGTGCACGATCAACGAGCCCAACATCTACGCCCTGATGGGCTACCTGGCGTATGGGCGCATGCCGCCTGGACGCATCGGCGAGATTGAGTCGACGGTGGCCGTGGTGCGCAACATGCTGCTCGGCCACGGGGCGGCCTACCAGGCCCTGCATGAAGAGCAACCCCTGGCCCGGGTGGGGCTCGCCCACCACATGCGCCTGTTTCAACCGCTCCGCCCGGCCAACCCGTTCGACCAGATCATGACCCGGGTATTCGCCGAGGTTTTCAACGAGGGTATTCTGACCGCGCTGACGAAGGGCCGCTGGAACTTCCTGCTGCAACGCGGGGCCACCACAAGCGCGCGGGCGCTGCGCGGGACGCTCGACTGGATCGGGCTGAATTACTACTCGCGCGAGCGGGTATCGTTCGCGCCCCGCAGCCCTGGGACGCTCTACGGGAAAATCCAGTTCACCCCGGGCGCCGAGCTCAGCGATTTCGGATATGGCGAGTTGCACCCCGAAGGAATGGCCCGCCTCATCCGAAAGCTCGCCCACTACGGCCTGCCGATTTACATCACCGAAAACGGCATCCCGGATGCCGACGACGACCAGCGCCCCGGTTTTCTGCTCGAACATCTGCGCGCGCTGTGGCGGGTCACCCAGTTCAACTGGCGCGTGTCGGGCTACTACCACTGGTCGTTTGTCGACAATTTCGAGTGGGGCGAGGGCTGGCGGATGAAGTTCGGCCTGTATGCGCTGGATCCGGCCACCCAGGAGCGCACCCTCCGCCGGAGCGGGATGATGATGCGCGACATCGTCAAAACCGGACCGGGCGGGGGCATCTCGAGCGAGCACGTCCGGCAGTACGCCCCGCGCCTCATGCAAGCGCTGTTTCCGGGGTAGCAGATCTCACGCGAAGACCTACAGTGCTGCCTCATAGTGACTGAACCGCCGGACCGCATTCCGCGCATCGAGATCAATCGCGATGACGTCGATGCGGGCCGGCGCTTCAGGCAGATCGTGCAGCTCGAGCCAGGCCTGGGCGGTCCGAAGGAGCTTGGCCCGTTTGGCCGCGCCGAGGGTTTCCTCCGGCGCGCCGCGCAATTCGCCGTGGCGAGTGCGGACCTCGACGAAGACGATCACCCCGGCCTGTTCGGCAATGATGTCGATTTCGCCATGATTGTGACGCCAGTTGCGCTCGCGGATCAGGTAGCCCTTTGACGTGAGGTGGCGGGCGGCGATCGCCTCGCCCCATCCGCCGGTGTCTTTGCGGGTGGGCATCCGGCGGTCAGGGCTCCTCTTCGGCGTCGGGGGGCAGCGCAGCCAGCCGGCCCGAGATGCGCGCCGCGATGATGGCCAGACCGATGTAGATCAGACAGAAGACGGCGACCAGCCCCCCCCGCACGTCGGCCTTCCAGGCGCTCTGGGCCAGAATCGCGTACACGATCTGAGCGATTGCGGCGCCTGCCCCCACCCACGGGCCGATGCTGAGGCCGGCCAGCGCCCCGTAGCGGGGGTCGGTGTAGACCGCTGCCGCCTTGCGCCCCGCCTGGATGGCCATGACCAGGGTGACCGCGAGCAAGGTGACATACCCGGCAGCGAAAGCAACGCCAACCAGTAGGACGTTGTTCAGAAGAGAGACAAGCGAGCCGCCGATGATGACGGCGGACAAGAGGCCAACGGCGGCGGTCAGCCCAAGGTAGCGAAGTCGAAGCGCATTCATGCGGGCCGAAGTTTACGCGATGCGCGTAGGGCCGTCTCTACATTGCCAATGCGCGCAGCTCAGCCTCGCTGAGAATCGCCACGCCGAGGCTCTGCGCCTTGGTTAGCTTGCTGCCGGCCGACTCGCCGGCAACCAGATAGCGGGTCTTCTTGCTCACGCTATCGCTGACCTTGCCCCCGCGCGCCTCGATCCAGGCGGCGATCTCCTCGCGCGGCTGGGTGAGTGTCCCAGTTATCACAAAGATACTGCCGGCGAACGGGCCAACCGGCGGCACGGCGCCGGCCGCCGGCTGAGGGGTCTGGCGCGGATCGACACCATGCGCGCGCAGCTTTGCGACCAGGACGTGACTGCCGTCCCGCCCGCTCCAATCGGCCACGCTCTGGGCGACGATGGGACCGATCCCTTCGATCTGCTGGAGCTCCTCGACCCCGGCCGCCATCAGCGCCTCGAGGCTTCCAAAGTGCCGGGCCAGATCCCGGGCGGCCACCTCGCCGATGTGGCGGATGCTCAGGCCAATCAGCAGGCGCTCGAGCGGGCGCTGGCGCGAGGCTGCGATCGCGCCCAGCAGGTTCTGGGCCTTCTTCTCGGCGAATTTGTCGAGCCCAAGCAGCGCCGGTTTGTCCAACGTGTATATGTCCGCCACATCGGCAACGAGCTCCGCGTCGATGAGCTGGGCGACGATCTTCTCGCCCAGCCCGTCGATGTCCATCGCCCCGCGCCCGACGTAGTGGGCGATCGCCCGGTCGAGCTTGCCCGGGCAGTCCGGGTTCGGGCAGTAGATGGCCACCTCGCCCTCGCGGCGCTCGACCGGCGTGTCGCAATACGGGCAGCGCTCGGGCGGCACGACCCGTTGCTCGGCGCCGGTGCGCGCGCTCAGGACCGGCCCGGCCACATACGGGATCACGTCGCCGGCCCGCTTGACGATCACCCGATCACCGATCCGGATGTCCTTGCGGGCAATGTCATCGTAGTTGTGGAGCGTCGCGTTGCTGATCGTGATCCCGCCGACATTCACGGGCTCGAGAACGGCCGCGGGCGTCAGCGCGCCGGTGCGTCCGACCTTGACCGAGACCGCCTTGAGAATCGTGGTGGCCTCGCGGGCGGGGAACTTGAAGGCCAGCGCGGCGCGCGGATCCTTGCCCACAAAGCCAAGCGCGTCGCTCAGGCGCAGGTCGTCGAGCTTTATGACCATCCCATCGATCTCGTATGGCAGCGTGTCGCGCCGGGGGATCATCTGCTCGCTATAGGCGATCGCATCGTCCAGGTTATCGAAGCGCCGAATCAGATCGCTGACCGGGAAGCCGAAGGCTTTGAGCGTCTGGAGCAACTCCCACTGGGTCGCGGGCGGCGCGCCGCCGCTCTGCCAATCCACGATGGCATAGCACAGGATGGCGAGCGGCCGTTTGGCGGTGAGGGCCGGATCAAGCTGGCGCAGTCCGCCGGCAGCCGCATTGCGCGGATTGGCGAAGGGCTTGCCCCCGGCCGCAAGGAGCGCTTCATTTAGCTGCTCGAAGGTCTTGATCGGCAGATAGGCCTCGCCCCGGACGGAGAGAACGGACGGCAGACCGGGGACGTCGGACGGCTGCTTGCGGTCGGCCGTCTGCGGTCCGCCGTCCGCGCGAAGCGACAGCGGCACGCTCTTGATCGTCCGCGCGTTCAGCGTGATTTCCTCGCCAATAACCCCATCGCCGCGGGTGGCGGCCTGACTTAGCGCGCCATTGGCATAGGTCAGGACGACGGTCAGCCCGTCGATCTTGGGCTCGACCACATAGCCGCTCAAGGCCTCGGGCGTGGCGAGCAAGGGGGCATTCGCCTCGGCGTACTTGTTCACCCGGTCGCGCCAGGCCCGCACTTCGTTGACCCCAAAGGCGTTGGCCAGGCTGAGGATCGGCCGGGCATGCCGCACCTTGGCGAAGCCCTCGGCCACGGCCCCGCCCACGCGCTGGCTGGGCGAGTCGGGAGTGATGAGATCCGGGCGATCCGCCTCGATCGCCTTGAGTTCGTTCATCAGCGCGTCGTAGTCGGCGTCGCTGATAACGGGGTCGTCCAGCACGTTGTAGCGGTAGCTGTGCTCGTTGAGCTCGCGCCGAAGTTCGGCAGCGCGGGCGGCGAGGGTGTCCAACTGGGCCACGATGACGCTCCTACTCGAGACGCTGATAACCCGACGTGGTCAGGAACTCCTCATACGCGTCGGAAAGAACCAGCGCATCCAGAAGCGCCAGGGCCTCGCGGAAGCGACCGCGCTCGAGGCCGCCGACCTTGGCCAATTCTTCGTCCCGGATCAGGGCGTAGAGCTCGGACGTCAGGCGACGGCCGTCATCCAGGACGCCGCCCTTATGGATCCATTGCCAAAGCTGCGAACGCGAGATCTCGGCGGTGGCCGCGTCCTCCATCAGGTTGTTGATCGCCGCGGCGCCATTGCCGCGCAGCCAGCTCTCGATGTATTGCAGGCCGACCGAGATGTTGAGGCGCACGCCGGTTTCGGTGATCTTGCCGCCAGGGACCGCGAAGTCGGTAATCGCTTCGGGGCGGGCGACAACATCCTCGCGCATTCGCTCTTTCTGGTTGGGCCGTTCACCCAGTTTGGCGTCAAAGATGGCCAGCGCAGTCGGGACCAGATCGGGATGCGCGACCCAGGTGCCATCGAAGCCGTCATTGCTCTCGCGCTCCTTGTCGGCCCGCACGTTCTTGAGCGCGGTGTCGTTGACGGCGGCGTCTTTGCGGCTGGGGATGAAGGCCGCCATCCCGCCGATCGCGTGCGCGCCGCGGGTATGGCACGTGCGGACCAGCAGCTCGGTGTAAGCCCGCATAAAGGGCACCGTCATGGTGATCTGAGACCGGTCGGGAAAGAGCAGCCCGGGCTGACCCTTGAACTTTTTGATGCAACTGAAGATGTAATCCCAGCGCCCGGCATTCAGACCGGCTGAGTGAGCGCGCAGCTCGTAGAGGATCTCCTCCATCTCAAAGGCGGCCAGGACGGTCTCGATCAACACGGTCGCCCGCACGCTGCCGGCCGGCACGCCGCAGTAGCCCTCGGCGAAGAAGAAGACGTCGTTCCACAGCCGGGCCTCGAGGTGGCTCTCCATCTTGGGCAGATAGAAGTACGGGCCGCTGCCGCGGGCGAGCAGTTCTTTGGCGTTGTGAAAGAAATACAGGCCAAAGTCGAACAGGCTGGCGCTGACCGGCTTGCCATCGAGCGTGGCGTGCTTCTCGATCATGTGCCAGCCGCGCGGGCGGACCAGCAGCGTGGCGACCTTGTCATTGAGCCGGTATTCTTTGCCCTCCGGCGAGGCGAAGGC
>JBKJQK010000155.1:0-7393 GCA_046594095.1 Anaerolineae bacterium
CCGCCTACGCCGAAACGATGCTGCGGACGTTAAAGATTGACCCGCCGTTTGCGCAAGTGTGGCAGATGCATCACGTCTATGACTTCGTGGCGAGCAACCCTATCCTCTGCCGCCGCAATTACTCGTTCGCCACCAACCCGGACACCGATCTGCAACTGCGCTTCAACGTGCGCATCGCCACGCCGCCACGAGGCCAGGAGGCCCCGGCCGGTGTCGGATCCACGTATGTGTTCGGCCTGAAGCCCGGCGACACCGTGACCGCGATCGGGCCGTTCGGCGAGTTCCATGTCAAGGAGTCGGCCCGCGAGCTGGTGTATCTGGGCGGCGGCGCGGGCATGGCCCCGCTACGCTCGCACCTGGCATTCCTCCTGGAGACAAAGAAGACTTCGCGCAAGATCAGCTATTGGTACGGCGCGCGTTCGCGGCAGGAGATTTTCTATCAGGACTATTTCGATGGTTTGGCGGCCCGGCACCCCAACTTCAGTTTCCATATTGGGCTGTCCGAACCCGAGCCATCGGACCAGTGGACGTCTTACACCGGCTACATCCATGAGGTGTTGAAGACCGAGCACTTGGACAAGCATCCTGACCCAACGGTTGTTGACTACTTCTTGTGTGGCCCTCCAGCCATGGTCCAGGCCGCAACCAAGATGCTCAAAGACTTGGGCGTGCCCGCCGGGCAGATTGCGTTTGACGAATTCTGAGTGATCTGCCGACGGCAGCCTCAGCGGGCTCAAGGCCGCCTTCGAACGAGTCAAATACCGGATCGAGTCCTTCATCTCGGTGGTCGATCGCGTGTTGCAAGACGCGGGCGGATCGGTCGGGTAGCGCACGCCGTTGAGTGCGACCCTCCGCGCGCGGTCGTGACGTGGGCTGGATCCCAGAGAGCACGCCAGGCATTGACGATCTCGATTGGAATTTGCATTAAAACATCTTTACACTTTCGCATTTTAAAGGTATATTTCCGCCGTGAGAACGACACTCGATCTACCGGACCCCTTGTTCAAGGAGGTAAAGACCCGCGCGGTCCAGCAAGGCCTCAAACTCAAGGAACTCCTTGCAATCTACATCGAAGCGGGTTTGCGTAGTCCATCCGTCCCGAAAAATACCGCCGCACACCTTGAAAAACTTCATCCTTTGCCGGTGGGCATTCCCCGCGTTCCAGATGCCCCCTTGCACCCTGCCATGACCAATGCGGAACTCTACGCCATTCTGGAAGCGGAGGATTTTTCGGAATACACAAGAGCGATCGTCCAATCCTCCATTGCAGACTAAATGGACATCCCCGACATCAATGTCTGGCTCGCCCTGGTGGACCAAAACCACATCCACTATGCGCCCGCAGCGAAGTACTGGCAAGACATCTCAGATACCGAAGTCGCCTTTACCCGCGTTTCCATGTTGGGGCTGCTCCGCCTCAGCACGCTTCCGGGTGGGCTCAGTCGGGCGCTCTCCGCTGCTGAAGCATGGGAAATCTATCGCCAATTTCTGGCCGGCCCAAACCACCGCTTTTTGGATGAACCATCGACCATCGAGCGCCACTTCGCTTCACTCACTGCCCAAGTCGCCCTGCCTCATCGCCGCTGGACAGATGCCTACCTCGCCGCCTTCGCCATTGCCTGTGGCTGCCGCCTTGTCTCCTTCGACGCCGATTTTTCGCGCTTCCCCGGCTTGAACTTCCTTCGTTTATCGCCGGAAAGAAACCCGCCGACCAAATCCCACATATCCGAGCAGAGGCCTCGCCGAGTTCGATGGTCCCGTCAAGCAAGTGATGCGCACCGGAGCACGCAACCATGAGAGAAATTCCACCAAGCGCAAGGCTCAGTGAAACGTTCCAGCACGCTCGCGAGTTGCTCGACGTCTTCGATGAGGCTGTGCGTGCCGAAGAGACCAGCCGATGGCGAGATCGAGCCTCATCCGAAATCGATGTATTGATCAGGTTTAATGCCGACGCGCAGCGACGGTTGGCGCTTGCCCTAACCCAGGATCAGCGGGACAGCATTGAAAGCGCAAGAGCCAAAATCGTTCAATTTGAAGAATCCCTTCGAGAGCGCGTCGGCGAAATCGGAACCTCCTTCCTGCGCCCTCCTCCACTCGCAACGCCGGTTGATATGGATTTGCCCGCGATAATTCCGCTGCCAGGCGTCCCCGCCGAAACGGCATCAGCACCTTCCATCACAAACCCAATACCCATTGAACTTGCGGCAAATGTCTGGCCGGTGGTCGATCAATCAACGCGCCTCGTGACCCGCTTCTTCATCAGGGCCTATGCGCTGGAGTCCAACGATGTCCTCATCAACCAGACGCTTAGGGCGCTTGCCCCGACGGACTACTGCATGGCTCGGATGTTTGAAATGCCCGGCCGGTTCGTGCTTGTCAATGAGCACGGCTCGCTGCCAGGCTGCGTGCCGTTGGCGGACTTCTACCCAAAAAGCGTCCAGATTCTTGACGAGGCGATGAAAGCGGTGGAGCAAGATTATGCCCGGCTTCAGGGCAGCGTGACTTCGGGCGAAATGATGCAGGCCGTCAACATCCTTCCGCGTTTCGCGCGAGATCCCTTTGTTGTGATTACGCCGCTGCTCGAGACTCCTGATGGAATGCTTCTGCCCCAGGTGAAACCAAGGGCCCCAGCAGCCTCTGTCTGATCCCTCTCGGTCACAGTTCGGTCAGGTGACTGCAGACAACCTTCACCGTTCCCACATGGACCGTCAACTGCTGACCGTTATCCCGCCATGGCTCATGCAACGTCATTTATTCCGGGCAAGCATCCTTAGCGGAGGGCGCTGAACCGGAAGCGCCCGGCTTGGCCCGTCGAGGCCGTCCAGGGCGCTCTCACACCAACACGACCTTCAACGAGGAGAAGAAGTGCGCCTGGGTGGGTGAGCCAAATGCCCAGTTCGCGATCAAATTCCGTGCCCGAAAACCGCCCGGCGCGGTTATACTTCCGCGCGTCCGCTGGCAATTTTCAACCCGGTAAGTGGCCAGACCATGCCGGCGGCCACGATCTCAGGGGGTAAATCATGTTCAAACTGGAAGATTTCAAGGCCGAGATTCTCAAAGATAACCCGACCTATGAGCGGGTCAAATCCAGCGACTTGAGCGCTCTGGTCGCGGTCGTCTCAAAGAGCGGCTTCACCGCCGCCACCGTCGCCGCCCGACCCGCAAGCAGGCCGCCTGGGGTAACGACTACCACGCCGTCGCTGAGCTCAGCAATCACGGCTGGGGTCGGCGCGCCGAAGGCAAGTCCCTCATGATCGAGGACTTCTGGAACGCCGGCCCCGCTTTTAGCGTTCTGCTCGGTCACCCGCGGACCATGGACTACGTCCAGGCCATCGTGCGCGGTCGGGTCACCATCAACAACGCAAAGATCCGCGTGCGCCACACCAAAAACGCATCGAGCACCCCCTATGGGCGGGCCGATCGACCCCAAGTATCGCCATGCCTTCACCGGCGGCGAAATCGACCGCAGGATGGGTTGACGGGTTCGCCGACGACTCAACCGGTCCGTTTGCCAATCCGCAGATACGCCATACCGCGCATATCGAGCAGATAGGCTTCACTGGTTTCGACGACCCGCAGCATCACCTCCTTGCAGGCCGGGCAGCGCAACACGATTCCCGGGGCGCGGGTAAACGCCATCAAGGCGCCGACCTCGGTCACATTTCCGCAATTGGCGCATTCGGCCGGCGACGCGGTCATCTCCAGCGCGAAGATGGCCTGCAGCAGTCCCCCGGCCGCGTTCCCATCCACGATCAGCTCATGGCCCGTATCGATTGATTCATCCGTCATGGTGTCGCCTCCGCTAACTTCCTGAAGGTCCAAAACGCTCGGTCCGCACCTGGCCGGCCGGAATCCCGATTCGCACCAGCCCGTTGGCGGCGGATTCGACCAACGGGGTGGGCCCGCACAGGAAGAACCGGGCTGACTTGCCAAGCGGCTTCGCCACCTCGGTCAGCATGGCCTCGTCGATCCGGCGGGCGTACCCCTTCCAACCTGGCGGCTGCGGACGGGTCAGGGTTGCAAACACCTGAAAGCCCGACCCGTCGGAGGCCAGGCGCTCCAGTTCATCCCGGTAGATGAGATCGTCCAGTGTTCGGGCGCTATACAGCAGCCGGGCGGGCGTCCGCGAGCGGGCGGCCGCCCGATGGCGGATCATCGACATGAGCGGCACAACGCCCGATCCTCCGCCAATCAGCATCAGCGGCCCGCTCATGCCCGCCTGCCACACGAAATAGCCGCCGATCGGCCCGCGGACCTCGACCCGGTCGCCGACGATCAGGACGTCGTGGATATAGGGCGAGACCTCCCCGTCCTCGATCCGCTCGATGGTCAGGTCGATTTCGCCGGCGCGCTCGGTCTCGGAGGAGATGGAGTAACTCCTCTCGACCCGATATTGGTCCGCTGCGGTGAGCCGGAGGTCGTAGTGTTGGCCGGCCCGATGGGGCTGCCACTGCGGCAACGCCAGGGTGATCGACTTCGCCCGGCCGTTCTCGTTTTTGATCGCCTTCACCGTGGCGATCTGCCATTCGATCGGTCTGTTCATCCTGCCCTCTCAGTCGCCGCGATAGCGTTCCTCTTTCCACGGATCGCCGTGATTGTTGTAGCCGAGAGATTCCCAAAACCCGGGCTTGTCCTTTTCGGTCAGCCGCAGGCCGCGCACCCATTTTGCGCTTTTCCAGAAATACAGGTGCGGGACCACCAGGCGAACCGGGCCGCCATGCTCGGGCGAGAGCGGCTTGCCGTCAAATTCATACGCGACAAAGGCCTGGCCGTTAATGACATCGGGGAGCGGGATATTGGTCGTATAGCGGTCCTCACTGAAGGCCGTCACGAACAGCGCCTTCGGATCCAGCTCGACATGTTCCAGCAGGGTATCCACGCTGACACCCTTCCAGCGCGTGTCGAGCTTTGTCCATTTGGTGACGCACGAAATGTCCTCGACGAACTCGCGCGCGGGGAGTTTCAGGAATTCCTCCCACGTCCAGCGCGCGGGCGCGCGGACCTGCCCTTCGACGGTGAAGGTCCAGGCCTCCAGGCGCACGCGCGGAGTGGGTCCTGCCGATAAGACAGGAAAGTCGGTCGTCAGGTACTGTCCGGGCGGAATGCGATTTCCCACAGCTTCCGTCGCGCGGCGCCGGCGGACAAAGCCGCGCGAGACAAAGTTTTCTGCCACGCCTCACCTGCTTAAATAGTAAGTCGCTCTGATTTGCGTCATTGAGTCACGATCGGCAGATACGTCGTCGTCACAGCATCGTCGCCAATCGCGGTTTGCAGCGCCGGAGGGCCGCTGATCGTCATTTCGTCGCTGTCGTCCTTTGCCGGAACCTCCGGCGCAGGCGCGTCGATATCGGCTGGGCTGAACGCGGCCAGGAGCGCCCCGGTCTGCTGCGTGCCGATCTTGATCACGCTGTTTGTCACCGCGCGGACTTCGATCTGGAAGAGCTTGCTACTGGCCGTGTTGTTGACAACACTCACCGTTTCGGTGATCGTGCCATTGTTTGCGCTGACGGCCACCCGGGTCGAGCCAACCCCCACCCCGTCAAAGGCGGAAACATCCACATCCCCGGAAACGATCCCAACCGTGAAAGTCAGCGTTTGGCTGGCGGGCGTCAAGACGCGGAAGATACGCGTATCGTTGCGGGTCACCGAAATATCGCCGGCCGGAATATAGCTGACCACATCGAATCCTGGGGTGCGGCTGATATTGCCGGCGGTGTCCTTGACCCACGCAAACGCATAGGCCGTGCCGGCAAGGTCGGGAATTTCAGCGTCCACAATAAACGTGCCGCTGAAGATGTCGCCCGCGGTCGGCGCGGGCAAGTTCTGAAAAACGCACGGATTCTCCACCCAGCGGCGCAAGGCAAGGCTGTAGTAGTAGCGCACAACGCAGAACTGCTTCAGCCCGCTGGGGGTCGCCAGGTTCGACCCGATCAGGTCCTGCGCGTTGATCTTGATCTTCACGTACTTTGTCGTCACGATGGCATCGAGGTCGTTAAAGACAACGTCATCGCTGATGAAGATTGCAAGGACCTTTGGCGGCGTGTTATCCAGCGGCTGCGCGCGCACAAGGATATAACGGGATGCCGCGTTGTCGGCGGTTTCGTCACCGGCGGCGGTTGGCAGAACGTTGTCGGCGTCGATCGTCACCGCGACTTGTTGGATGCCTGGCGTCGCGGGCGCAGTGAACACCTTGGTGTAGGTGGCTTTGCCAAAGTTTTGGTCAAAGTGGGCGGCGGTGATGGAGAACACCTGGGTCTGCCCGTTGAATGTGATCTTGCCCCTGAGCGTAGCGGTAATGCCGAGATCGGCAATCATGTCCGCCAGATCCTGCTTTTGTCCGAACAACCCCACGTTCGCGCCAATCGTGATTTGCGTGCCCGCAAACACGGTCGGCGGATCGAGGAAGATGTCGTGCCGGGCGACCCTCAAGTTGACCGGGAAAAGGGTCTGGGCATCCAGGGTTTTGAGCCACGCCACCACCTTGGCCTGCTGCCCAGGCGTGGTCAACGGATCGGCTTGGCCGATCGCCAATCCCGAAGCGCGATGGTTCGGGTTGGCAAGCACGCACGCCAGCGTCTCGCATGCGCCGTTGTGATAATACGGCGGCAAGTGAAAGATGCCCAGCAATGATGGAACGTTGTAGCCGTTGCCTTTGCCGTCCCCGTTTACATCCTTGCCCAGCGCGCCCGTCACGCCGTTCTCGATCATTTCAATGCCGCCGATTTCGGCTTGCCCGGTGATCGTGTTTCCCGCGCCGACGACATTCAGGTTGAACGATTTGATATCGCGCAGGAAGCGGTTGAGATACTGCGCGCCCACCGTCGTCGTCAGCGGGGCCTCGGTAAACAGGTCCGTCGCGATGGGTGGCGACGCAAAATCCTTGCGGCTCAAGGTCCACTTCGGACCGGCATGGCACGTCCCGCAGCCCGCTTGAAAGAACAGCCTGCGCCCCTGGATCGCATCCGCGTTGGGAATGCCGCCCGTCGTGTCCGGGTTGGCCGTCTTTCCCAAACCGGGCGTGCTCATCTCGGCCACCGTCAGCGCGCCATTCGGGGTGCGAATCTCGTTGCGAACCCACTCTTTCAACGCGTCCAGCGCCGGCCATTCGGTGCCGCTGCCGGGCAATTTCACTTTGAGCTGGGGCCGGCCCGCATTTGGCTTGGCAAACGTGTTCACCACCAGCGGCGCCGCGTTGATGTTGCCAGCCGGCGGCGTGTCGCTGATCAACAAGCCATGGCTCGGGTCAAACGGGCTTCCGTTGATCGTCGGCGAGATCGGGCCAGGCCCGCTCACATTCCGAATATTCAACTCGAAGTCCTGCACTTCGTCGAAAATGGCCGAGTAATTCAGCAGCCTCTGGTCGTCCGGGTTATGCGGCGACCACGTGCCGTTC
>JBKJQK010000188.1:0-2545 GCA_046594095.1 Anaerolineae bacterium
GAAGGCCACCCGCACCTGCAGATTCCACAAGCCTCGATAGAAATCATGGAGCTCAACCCGCTACACGGGATGTGAAAGAGCGATAGCGCGCCGCCGAGTGGAGGAGAGACCCATGGCGGCCCACTCCACGCGCATCCGGCGCCATTTGAATGCGCCGCGCGCAAATGCCTGTCGCGCGCTGCTTGATGCGCTAGCCGTTCGAGGTTAACTGCATCGCGCGGAATGGGCATGCATGAAGCAAGAACGGGCGCCACCGGCGCCCGTTTCGCTGACTTCGTGAGAAGCCGGACTTACATATCGCCCTTTTTGCCGGGGTGGGCCGCCAGGTAGGTGTTGACCTCTTCCAGCGACACCGTGCCGTCGTGGTCCGTGTCGATGGCGGCAAAATTCTTCGATATGCCCGGCATGCCCATGGCCTCCTTCTTGTCCAGCGTGCCGTCCTTGTCCTTGTCCGCCTTCAGGAAAGCGCTGGCTGCCTTGTCTTGCGTGGCGTTATCCTGGTTCGGGTTGGTCATTTCCTTCTGCGGGGCAGCCGTGGATGGCTCTCCCGCCTTCGGGTCGGCCGTGACATTCTGGGCGAGCGCAGCGGTCAAACCTCCCGCGCACAGTCCCGCGATCAACAGCGAAATAATGGATTGCTTCATAGTGATGTCCTCCAGGTGAGATGGGAATCCGCGCTCATCCAATGCGCTGAATGGGGCTCGATGTCCCGTGATACCACCCGGCATTGACTCCGGGCGGCACGTACGAGGGATGGCATCCCCTGCCTGTCTGACGCTACGCTCCCGCGAGTCCGAGGTATGTCTGGCAGCACACACAGGGGAATATAAAAGCCGTGACGATCGTGCCGGCGCCAGATACGCCTTGTTGCAGCGAGACATGCCAGGCCAGCAGCGTGATTGCACCACTGCGTTGTTTGCTCGCCCTCCATGCGTCTCTAGCGTGCGATGCGGATGGCGGGCGAAGCGCGGGGCTCCGGGGTAGACCGCGGCAGTCTTCTAATTGAGCAACCGGGGAAAATGTTGTCTGTCCCCTATCACTACCATCACTATTTCTGTGGATCCAAGCGTTGTGGTGATCTGACCCGTATCGGAGAACTCTTAGCGGGCAGCCTTGCATATCGCCGGCTTCGCGGGCAGCATAGCTGCGCAGCGAGGGTTCTGACCGGGCGGCAGCGATACGCGCTTTCCGGATCAGGCTCCGACTGTAATCCTGACGCTCCGCCCCTGCTGGCTGGCGTACTCGATCAACAATATTAGGAGGAGGCTGCAATGAATCCAAGACGACTCTTGCTTGGCGCAGTGGCCGCGGCTACGGCGCTCGCCGCGTTATCGTCCTTCGCGGCGGACACTATCAAGATCGCAGTCATCGATCCCTTGTCGGGTCCGTTCGCAAATGTCGGCGAGGCCATGGTGCGTTACACGCAGCTCGCCGCCGACGCCATCAATGCGCGCGGCGGCGGCGCCAGATTCGAGATCATCCCGCTCGACAGCAAGAGCAGTCCGCAGGAAGCGCAGCTTGCGCTCAAATCCGCAATCGACCAGGGTGTACGCTATATCAACCAAAGCAACGGCTCGAATGTGGCGGCAGCGCTGATCGACGCCGTCAATAAACACAACGAGCGCAATCCCGACAAAACAGTGATGTACCTTAACACCGGGGCAGTCGATCCGGCGCTGACCAACGACAAGTGCAGCTTCTGGCACTTCCGCTTCGATGCCGATGCCGAGATGAAGATGGCCGCGTTGACCGATGCAATTGCGCAAAATACGCACACGAAGAAAGTCTATCTGCTCAACCAGGACTATGCGTTCGGCCAGGCGGTCGCGCGGGCGGCCAGGGAAATGCTCCCAAAGAAGCGCCCGGACATCGAGATCGTCGGTGACGAGCTGCATCCCCTGGGCAAGATCAAAGATTTTGCGCCTTATGTCGCAAAAATAAAGGCCACCGGCGCCGATACCGTCATCACCGGCAACTGGGCCAACGACATGTCGCTGCTGGTGAAGGCCAGCCGCGAGGCAGGCTTCACGCCCGACTTCTACACCTACTATGCGGGCGGCCTGGGCTCGCCGCCGGCCTTGGGGGATGCCGGCATCGGCCACCTGAAGCAGGTGACGCAGTGGCACGCCAACATCGGTAACGACAAATCTGAAAAGCACTATCGTGCTTACCGCGAAAAATACAAGGATGTGAAAGACGATTACTACTGGACCACCCAATACCTGGCCCTCGAAATGCTGGCCAAGGCCATTGACCAGGCCAAGTCCGCCGACCCGGCCAAGGTGGGCAAGGCGCTGGAGGGGATGAAATTCGACGGCGACAGCGGCGAGGTAATGATGCGCGCGGACAACCATCAGTTGATCCAGCCGCTGTATGTTTCAACCTACGTCAAGGCAGACGGCAAAGAGATCAAAAATGACGTGGAACGCACCGGGAATGGATTCAAGACAGACCGCCGTATCGAGGGCAAGGACACCGTGATGCAGACTACGTGCAAGATAGAACGACCCTGAACAACCGGTGCAGACAGCCGCGCCTATGAAAA
>JBKJQK010000215.1:0-6812 GCA_046594095.1 Anaerolineae bacterium
TGCCTCGGCGCGATCGGGGCGACCGGCACGTTTGCCGCGAACGAGGTGGCGCTCAGCGCCGACGTCGTGATCGGGATCGGCACCCGCTATGGCGACTTCACAACCGCGAGCAAGACCCAGTTCCAGGATCCCGGCGTTCGTTTCATCAACATCAACGTGACCGAGTTCGATGCCGCCAAGCACAGCGGCCTGATGCTGGTGGGCGATGCGCGCGCGACCATCGAGGAATTGACCGGGCTGCTCGAGGGCTGGCGCGCGCCCGAGCCCCGCGTGGATGAGGCGAAGGCACTCCATGTCGCGTGGGAAACCGAGGTCGACAAACTGTATGGTCGGCGGAACAAACCGCTGCCGAGCCAGAGCGAATTGGTCGGCATTCTCAATGAGGAAGGCGATCCAAACGCCGTCATTGTCAATGCGGCCGGCTCGCTGCCCGGGGACCTGCACAAGTTGTGGCGCGCCCGTCATCCGAGCCAGTACCACGTCGAATACGGCTTCAGCACGATGGGCTACGAGATCGCCGGCGGGTTGGGCGTTGCGATGGCCGATCCGGGCCGGACCGTGTACGCGCTGGTCGGCGACGGCTCGTATCTGATGCTGGCCAACGAGATCGTCACGGCCGTCCAGGAGGGCATCAAACTCACCATCATCCTGATGGACAACAGCGGCTTCAACAGCATCGGAAGCCTGAGCCGCTCGCTCGGGCAGAAGGGTTTTGGCACGCGCTACACCGCCCTAACCGGTGATGGCGCCCCGCGGATGAGCGAGGATGGCGAGGAAGCCGAAGGCCTGCCGGTCGACCTG
The DNA here is from genome assembly GCA_046594095.1 of Anaerolineae bacterium. Taxonomy (GTDB): domain Bacteria; phylum Chloroflexota; class Anaerolineae; order J036; family Brachytrichaceae; genus Brachythrix. The sequence continues at coordinate 802 of JBKJQK010000215.1, forward strand.
GCCGCCAACGCGCGGAGCCTGGGCGCGCGGGTGATCGAATGCGCGGGCACGGACGAATTCGCCGCCGCCGTGCGCGACGCGCGCGCGCACCCGGCCACGACCGTCATCTACGTCCGCAATGACCGCTACGTCGGCGTGCCGGGCCATAGCTGGTGGGATGTGCCGCCGGCCGAGGTGAGCGAAAGCCCGGAGGTCCAGGCTGCCCGGGATGACTGGGCGGTGATACGCGCGCGAGAGCGGTACTATTAGCTTCGTCAACTCCAATCCGCAATGCCTGATGTTTGCTACCTAGCAGAAGAAAGGGAGAAGGGGAGAAATAGAAGGGTTCTCTCGGCAGAGTTTCCCTTTCTCCTGTCTCCCCTTCTCCTGAAAAAAGCGAAACATCGCAAGTATCCTGAGGGCAACAATGAAATCTGAATTCCGGGTCGCGTTTTTTGGGGCGGGGCGAATGGGTTTGACCCACCTGCGCAATCTTACGGGCATCAATGGTGTGCGCGTGGCGGTGGTTGCTGACGTCTCGCCTGAGGCCGCCGAGCGCGGCAAGGTCGCAGCCGGGGCCGAGCGGGCGACGACCGACATCGCCGCCGCAATCGCCGCGCCCGACGTCGACGTGGTCATGATCACCACGCCCACGCCGACCCACGTCGCGCTGCTCGAGGCCGCGGTTCGGGTGGGCAAGCCAGCCTGGTGCGAGAAACCCATCTCGCAGGACCTGGCCTCCACGCGAAGGGTAGTGGAGGAGATCGCCAGGGCCGGCCTGCCGGTCCAGATTGGCTTCATGCGCCGGTTTGATCCCGGCTACGCCGCCGCCAAGCGCCGCATCGACGCCGGCGAGATCGGCGTGCTGGAGCGCTTCTCGGCCTCGAGTTGCGACTTCGCGCCGCCGCCGATTGCCTATATCGCCACCAGCGGCGGGATCTTCGTCGATCAGGCCATCCACGACCTCGATCTGTGCCGCTTCCTGGTCGGGGAAATCGATGAGGTGTTTGCGTGGGGCGATTCGCGGATTGACCCGGCCTTTGCCGAGGTCGGCGATGTCGACATTGCGGTCGCGACCCTGCGCTTCGCGAACGGCACGCTTGGCACGATGCAGGTCTCGCGCCGGGCGGTGTGGGGCTACGACACGCGGACTGAGATCGCCGGGTCGACCGGCAAGCTGGTCGTGGATGCCCCGCAGAAGACGCCGCTTCGCCACTACGGGCAGCTCCAGAGCACGGTCGATCACTTCGCGAGCTTCCCGGACCGATTCGAGGCCGCCTATCGCCTTGAGATGGAGGCCTTCTTCGATGCGCTCCGCGAGGGCCGGCCGCCGACGCCGTCCGCGGCCGACGCGATGGAGACGCTGAGGGTGGCCATCGCCGCGACCCGCAGCCTGCGCGAGCGTCGGCCAGTCAAAGTGAGCGAAATCGTCTGATGCCCACCACCCACATGACCGGCGGCGAAGCCGTCGTCCACGGCCTGATTGCCCAGGGCGTGGATACCCTGTTTGCCCTGCCAGGAGTCCAGAACGACTTCCTGTTCAATGCCCTCTACGACCGGCGTGACGAGATTCGGGTGATTCATACCCGCCACGAACAGGGCGCCGCCTACATGGCGCTCGGCTTCGCCCAGATGCGCGGCGACGTGGGTGTCTTCAGCGTGGTGCCCGGTCCCGGCTTCCTCAACACCACGGCCGCGCTCGCCACGGCCTATGGGCTCAATGCGCGGGTCCTGGCGCTTGTCGGCCAGATCGCCTCCAGCCAGATCGGGAAGGGCGAGGGTGTCCTGCACGAGATCCCCGATCAACTCGGGATCATGCGTTCACTGACCAAATGGGCAGAGCGGATCAACGCTCCTTTTGAGGCGCCGCTGCGGGTGGCGGAGGCCTTCCGCCAGATGCGCTCGGGTCGGCCCCGGCCTGCCGGCCTGGAGGTGCCCATGGATGTGCTCGCCCAGCGTGGACCGGTCGACACTGCGTTTGTCAATCTCCCGTTAAACGCCCCGCCGCTCGACCTCGAGTTGATCGAGAAGGCGGCCGACTTGCTGGGCGGCGCCGTGAATCCCATCCTCTTCGTTGGGGGTGGCGCGCAGGGTGTTGGAGATCAGGTTCTTACGTTGGCCGAAGCCCTTCAGGCGCCCGTGGTCGGGCACCGGACCGGGCTGGGCGTCATCGACGGCCGGCATCCGCTCAGCATGCACCTGCCGCCCTCGCACGAATACTGGAAGAAGGCCGATGTTGTGCTGGCGATCGGCTCCTATCTCCGGACGCCGCTGAACGACTGGGGTGTTGACAAGGATCTGAAGATCATCCATCTGGACGTCGATCCAACCACCCACGCGATTCTGCGCCGGCCCGACATCGCGCTGACCGCGCGGGCTGAAGATGCGATGCCTGAGCTGCTCGCGCGCGTGGCCCGCCACAATCATCCGCGCGCCTCGCGGACCGACGAAATGAGGGAACTCAAGGCCACGTGGGCGGTTCAAACTGCCTACCTCGAGGAGCAGATCGGCTACCTCAAAGTGATTCGCGAAGCGCTCGGCGAGGACGGTGTCTTTGTTGAGGACCTTACCCAGGTCACGTATGCAGCCCGGTATGTTCTGCCGGTCTACAAGCCGCGCAGCTACCTCACGACCGGCTATCAGGGCACGCTCGGAATGGGCTTCCCGACCGCGCTGGGAGCCAAGGTCGCCCGGCCGGACCTGCCCGTGATCGCCGTCGTCGGCGACGGCGGTTTCATGTTCACCGTTCAGGAGCTGGCGACGGCCGTCCAGCACAAGATTCCGCTGGTCACGCTCGTGTTCAACAACAATCAGTATGGCAACGTGCAGCAGATGCAGCGCAACGTGCATGGCGGGCGGGTGATCGCCACCGACCTGATTAACCCCGACTTTGTCAAGCTGGCCGAATCATTCGGCGCGGTCGGTCTGCGCGCGGAGTCGCTCTTTGGTTTGGCCGACGCGATCGAGCTTGGCCTCAAGGCAAACGGCCCAACGGTGATTGATGTCCCCCACGGCGACGTGCCGTCGGTGGACAAGTTCCGCCGTTTGCCGCGCGTGCGGACGTAGAGACGGCCCGTTGGGCCGTCAAACATAGCGCCGGGCCGTCTCTACCTGCGCACGGTCGGCAGCCAGGTCTTCCACGGGCCGACCTGACCGGTCGTATCCACGCCGATACAGTTGCCCAGCCGGTCGCACAGGCGGAACACCGCGCTGGCGGGCAGCGGCGCCGGGACGACGCAGGTCATCTGCAACTGATTCAAGCGCGCGCCGGCCAGGTCCGAGGCCTGGTTCTTCAGCCCGAGATACCAACTCGAGCCGTAGCTGACCGTCGTGCTGAGCGTGTTCCCAACGCACGCAGCCGGGAGCGTCACCGCGTTGATGTCCAGCGAAAAGTCGACCGCGTCGACGCGATAGGTGTACACGAGCCCCGAGGTAACCGACACCGCGATGCGAGGCGCCCGGGTGTCGACCATGCCGCTCCACGCGGCAAGCGGCTCGTCGTTGGCGTTGCCGGCCTTGTCGATGCCGCGGGTTTTGACCGCGTAGAAACCCTCCAGCCGGGCAGGGATCGAAGCCGTCCACGTCGTCTTGGAGATTCCGGCTCCGGCAGCGACAACGGTCGCCGCGCGCCAGCCGGTCTGGGCCATGGCCGAGAGTTCGTCGGCGACAGCGCGCGCTTGAAGAACTGCTCATCATCCATGGCCGTGCCCGCCGCGCCGTCGAAGTTGTATGCGTCCAGCCAGCCCATCGGCCCGCTGACAATCGGGGCGCCCGGCGTGACCGTTTGGCGCGCCACGCCGTCCGCCGCGAACGCGTAGTGGTGCCAACCATCCATGGGGCCAGTGGGAACTGGATAGAAGACGCCGCCGATCACGTGATTGATCACGTTCCCAGGCCCGGACATCAGGGCTCGGTAGCCGGTTGGGTAACTGGCGATCGTCTGGCCGAGATAGAGCTCGAAGTTAATGTCATCGCGCATCCAGAAGGCCAGCGTCCACGGGCTGGTGTCGTCGGGCAGCACCCCAAACCCCGTTGCCGCCCCGATCCATATCGCTTTGTTCGGCCTGAACTCGATGCCATAGGGTCCGGCAATCCCGGTAGTGCTGCGATCTTCCGGACCGCCGTAGCCCGGGACTGAGCTGGCAAGCACGTCCATGCCGCCGGACTCCTTGAAGACATCGTTGGGGGCGATGGGGGCCTTGTCGAAAGTCACGTGCAGCGTCGGCCCGTCGCCCAAGAGCTGCCGGGCGGTCATCTCATTCCAGCGCGGCCGGCCGCTGCCGTTGTAGACGAACACCTCATCGACAACCCCGGCCAGGGGCTGCGGCCCGGTTGTCGTCGCGCCGCCGATGACCAGCGGGTCGTCGGTGTTAGCGATGCCGGGGCTGCCGATCCCGTTGACGGTCTCGAGCAGTTCGCCATTGACGTAGAACTCGACATTGTCTTCCGGCGTGGCGTAAGCGGCGACGTGATACCACAGCCCGGGTTTCAGCACGGACTGCGTGCCGGCGAAGGTCGTTCGTCCGAACGTCTGGAAGGTCAGCCTATCGCCGGCGACGCCAAACGTCCAACCGTTGTTGGCCGTCGCGAACCGGTCGGTGCCGAGGATTTGCTGGGTGCCGGTGATGGTGTCAAGCTTGATCCAGGCGCCCGCGGCGAAATCGCGAGTGAGGTTCGTGATCCCGGCCGTCGCGTTGCGGCTGAGCCGGGTGTTCGTCCCCTTGAAGTAAACGCCCTGCCCGTTGCGGGTGGCGACCGCCGCAGTCGGGCAGAAGTTGGCCGCGCAGGTGACCGTCAGCGCGCCGACCACGTCGGTGAACACGTTGTTGGCGGCGCCCGGGGCGGTGTTGTTCTCGTCGAGCGGCAGATACAGCGCGGTGCCGGGCGGAAGCGGCCGGTTGAAGAGCGCCGCGCCGAGGATCGGCTCGAAGGCGGTCTCGACCCGCGCGATACCGGCCACCGCGGCCTGGGTGACGGCCGAGTCGGGTTGTTCCGAGACGGAGCCCGTCAACGAGCTCGTGGCGTTCAGATACTGCGCCACCTGCGCAGTCTCGGCCTCGGAGCTCAATCGAGACAGCATGGCTGACGACTGCGGCGCGTTGAAGCCGGCTACGGCGCTGGCGGGCGGGGTGTTGTCGACCCGGAACGCCGGGATTGCGCGTGTCGACACGTTGCCCACCGCATCGACTGCCAGGAGGGTGCCCGAATAGGTTCCGGTCGGATCGTCGGCCAGCAGAACATATTGGATCGACCACGTTCCGCCGTTCACGGTGGCGGCCTGTTCCGCCGGAGCGCCGACTGCGGCCCCATTGGCGTCGAAGAGCTTCACCCGGACTGACGCCAGACCAGAGGACGGGTAACCATCGGCCAGCGGCGGATCGGCAACCGTGCCGCTGATGGCGACCGTCCAGCGTGTCGGCTGGTCGGCGACCGGCGACGCGGCAAAGGGTGTCGCGGGAAGGGCGCTCACGGTGAGTGTCGGCGCGCTGCCGTCGACGTAGAGGTAGCGGGTGGCGGAGTCGCCCCCGATGTTCCCGGCCGCGTCGATGGCATACACGTTGAATGCGTAGCGGCCCTCCACCTGCGGGTCGAATAGCGGGCAGAACGCCGCGCCGCGGTCCGCGTCGCCGCATCCCGCAGGGAAGCTGGACCCCGGGTCAAGATTTCTGCTGTCGGCATAGAGGGTCAGGGCCGACACAACGCGCGAGGTCGCGTCGGACGTCTTGATCAACAACGTCTGCGGCTTGCGCGGAAGCCAGATGCCGTTCTCCGCCAGGCGCGCCGTCGGTGGGTCGACATCGACCACAAATGGGGTCCGCCGCGCTTCGTCATACCAGGTGGCCTGATAGTTGAATACGCTCTTGATCCGGTCGGCGGAGACGGGCAATTGGTAACTGAAACTGAACTCGTCCAGGACGCCCTCGAATAGGCTGACGGTGGATGAGCCTGGGTTGGCCGCGCGTCCAAAGGCGCTCATTGCCCCGAGGTTCGTCGGCGCGGCCTGGTTGTAAGCGGATACGAGCGTGCCGTTG
>JBKJQK010000296.1:0-3964 GCA_046594095.1 Anaerolineae bacterium
CGGCTACGAGGGCATGAAGATCGGCCGCATGTTCTTCGATAAGTACGAGGACACCGTGCGCGCCGATAACACCATCGCTGCCGCCGTCGAGGCCGGGCAGTGGGACCGCGTGATCGAGTACGTGAATCGCGAGGTCTTCGGTCAGCCCGAGGAGTACTACACGCTCGACAAGCTGCGCAAAGCCGCCGCCGTGGACCGGCGCCTGACCCTGCGCGAGATCCTCGAAAAGGTCTTCGGCCTGATTCCGCGCTTCAAGTCGCGGGACGAGCTTCTGGAAGAGGAGTTCGCCAAATTCGTCGCCGATGCCCGGCCCGGCGCGGACGAGGCCGGCGCGATCAGCGCGATCAAGACCTACTTCAAGGCCTACGTCACCAGCGACCAGATCCGCCACATCATCGAGAACAAGAGCTACACCGACCTCGCGACCAACCCGGCCTTTTCGAGCAGCGACTTCCGGGCCGTGCCGGCGAAATACCGGACGCTCGTGCCGGACTACGTCAAAGACTACGTCCCGCTGAACCAATTCTCAAAGTGACAACTATGTTGACAGGCGGGCCAGCCTTTGGCGACTACATCGTATTCGTTGACGAAAGCGGCGACCGCGCGCTTGATGGTATTGATCCGCAGTATCCGGTATTTGTCCTGCTCTTCCTCATCGTGCTCAAAGAGGACTATGTCGCGCGGATTTGCCGCGACCTTCAGCAGTTCAAGATGGACTTCTGGGGACACGATGAGGTCGTGCTGCACGAGCATGACATTCGCAAGCCGAATGACGCGTTCAGATTCCTGATCAACGCCGAGACACGACATCGTTTCATGGCGCGACTCAACGCCCTCATGGCGAGTCTACCGGTAACGGCGGTGGCAATCGTCATTGACAAACGGGCTATGGTGTCGCGCTATCACGTCTCCAAAGGCCCCTACCACTACGCTTTGGAAACGGGGCATGAGCGGGTCCATCTCCATCTGAAGTCACTCGGCCAGGAGAAGGCCATCACACCTGTGCTTGTGGAGAAGCGGGGGCGCAGGGAGGATGCGGAACTAGAGCTGGCGTTTCGACGCGTCTGCGCTGGTTCGAACATTCTGAGCGAACCGATGCCATTTGATCTCGTGATGACGCCAAAAGCGGCGAATTCGGCTGGCCTCCAGCTTGCCGACCTGATGGCGCGACCGATTGGCTTGCACTATCTGCGCCCGACCCAGCCAAATCAAGCCTACGACATCATCGCGACTAAGCTGCGCAGAAGCCCGGACGGCAAAGCTGACGGATGGGGCATTAAGATACTGCCTTGAAAATGCGAAGAGCCCCCGGGGCTTCCAGAGGCTCAGCGCCGACCAGAGATTTCCAGTCCGACTTGAAGACAGTATGCCAGTGTCCATCGATTCCGTCAAGAATCAATGATCGCTCTCTCATTTGACCCGATGCCGGAATCTCGGATACCGAATACCGATATACGGAATGAACAGGAAATAAGCATCCTGTCCATCCTGTAAATCGATGAAAAGAAGACCGAATGCTTGACACCGACACCAAACGCCGCATCGACACCGCCCGCGACATCCTGGTGGGCAAGGTGCCCGACCCCAAAAGCCAGGTCGAGCAGATCACGATCGCCCTGATCTACAAGTTCATGGACGACATGGACGCGGAGAGCGAGGAGTTTGGCGGCAAGCGCAAGTTCTTCGCCAGGGAGTTCGCCCGCTACGGCTGGGCGAAGCTGATGCGCTCGGGCCTGGGCGGGCATGAGACCCTGAACCTGTATGCCGAGGCGATCGCCAAGATGCCCGAGAACCCCGGCATCCCGGCCCTTTTCCGGGACATCTTCAAGAACGCCTACCTGCCCTATCGCGACCCCGAGACCCTGCGCGCGTTCCTCAAGATCATCGACGAGTTCAGCTACGACCACAGCGAGCGGCTGGGCGACGCCTTCGAGTATCTGCTCTCAGTCCTGGGCTCGCAGGGCGACGCCGGCCAATTCCGCACCCCGCGCCACATCATCGACTTTATGGTCGGCGTCGTCGACCCCAGAAAGGGCGAGACCGTGCTCGACCCCGCCTGCGGGACGGCCGGATTCCTGATCTCGTCCTACAAACACATCCTACAGGCCAACACCGACGCCGGCGGCAACAGCACCCTCACCCCGGACGAAAAAGGCCGGCTGGCGAAGAACTTCAAAGGCTATGACATCTCGCCGGATATGGTCCGCCTGTCGCTGGTAAACCTGTATTTGCACGGCTTCGCCGACCCGCACATTTATGAATACGACACGCTGACCAGCCAGGAGCGCTGGAACGATTACGCCGACGTGATCCTGGCCAACCCGCCCTTCATGTCGCCGAAGGGCGGGATCAAGCCACACAACCGGTTCTCGGTCCAGAGCAAGCGCAGCGAAGTGCTGTTCGTCGACTACATGGCCGAGCACCTGACGCCCAACGGGCGGGCCGCCATCATCGTGCCCGAGGGCGTCATTTTCCAGAGCCAGACCGCCTACGCCCAGTTGCGCAAGATGTTGGTCGAGGAGTTTTTGGTCGCGGTCGTGTCGCTCCCGGCGGGCGTGTTCAATCCGTATTCGGGAGTCAAGACCTCGATCCTGATCCTCGACAAGTCGCTGGCGAAGCAGTCCAGGACGATCGCGTACTTCAAGATCGGCAACGACGGATTTGGCCTGGGCGCCCAGCGCCGGGCGGTCGAGGGCGATGATCTGCCCCAGGCGCGGGCCGAAATCGCCGAATACCTGCGACGTCTTCGGGCGCGCGAGTCGGTCGAGGATTTGAAATCGGCGCTCGGGCTAATTGTGTCGAAGGAGAAGATTGCCGCGAACGGAGATTACAACCTGAGCGGGGAGAGGTATCGAGAGGGAATGGTCAGCGTTTCATCGTGGCCGTTCGCTTCGGTCGCTGAGGTATTCCGCAAATCCGAGCAAAGCGTGCTGCCGGAGACGCTAGTTGGTCCCGTGACCTATCTCGGCCTTGAGAATCTTTCCCAGGGCACCGGCAAAATAACCGGTGAAGTGATTTCCGAGAAACCAGCAGACATAAAGAGCCTGAAGAACGTCTTCAAGCATCGGGACATTCTCTATGGAAAGCTTCGCCCCAACCTCAACAAGGTTTGGTTGGCTGACCGGAAAGGTATTTGCTCAACTGACATCTTTGTAATCGAGGCAATTGAAGGAATTGCTGACCCCAGGTTTTACGCGTACCTTTTTCGTGGCCAGCGCTTCAACCTTGCGGTCATTGGCCAACTCAAAGGGGCACAGCTTCCGCGAATTGGTTATGTATCGTTTTCGGAACTCCAAATCCCATTGCCGCCGCTCGAGGTACAGCAGGCAATCGTGGCCGAGATCGAGGGCTACCAGAAGGTCATCGACGGTGCCCGCGCCGTTGTGGACAACTACCGGCCGCACATCCCGATCGATCCAGAGTAGCCGATTGTTGAGCTCGGTGAAATCGCATCATTCAAGAATGGACTCAATTTCAACAAGACTGCAGTTGGCAACACCTTGAAGATCATTGGCGTGAGCGATTTTCAGAGCAACCTCGATGCCCCACTCGAGACGCTTGATGAGGTCAGCCTGGACACACCCATATCCGATGAATATCTCGTCAACGGCGGCGATATCCTCTTTGTTCGGTCAAATGGCAACCCGAGGCTTGTCGGCCGGTCGATGATTGTGCCGCCACCTACGGAACCAACCACGTTTTCAGGGTTCACAATACGGGCGAGATTCCAAGACGTTCGCGTGGTTCCATTTTTCTATGCACACCTATTCAAGTCCCGTGACTTTGCTGAAATGATCAAGACCGTCGGGCAAGGCGCAAACATAAGGAATCTATCGCAGGAAATCTTGAGTCGCCTGGAGATTCCCTTGCCGCCACGGTCGGAACAGGATTCCATCGTCGCCGAGCTTGAAGCCGAACTGGGGCTTGTCGACGCCAGCCGTCAATTGATTGAGCGGATGGAGAA
>JBKJQK010000390.1:0-4566 GCA_046594095.1 Anaerolineae bacterium
TCGCCAGGGACTCGCTGGTCCAGACTCCGTCCGCCGAGATCGCCCGCGAGTATTTCCCCGAAGCCGAGATCCGCAGCCCGCTCGAGGGAAACGCCTCGCTCATCACCGGCGCGACCGCCCGGCGCTTGTTCGGCTTCGAGGCCGAGTACAGCTGCAGAAGCTGATGCCGCCCATGGTGACTCGCGTGGCTTCAGCGCATCCCCCGCCTTTTCGCCCAACCGATTCGGACCTCGTAAATATCCGAGCAGTCACTGACGCCGATCTGCCGATCCTCTACGAGCAACAGCTCGACCCGGAGGCGACCGGCATGGCGGCCTTCGCGTCACGCGCGCGCGAGCCGTTTATGGCCCACTGGGCGCGCATCCGGATCAACCCGGCCGATGTGGCGCGGACGATTGTGTGTGATGGCGCGGTGGCCGGCAACATCGTGAGCTGGGGCCCGACCGACAAGCGCGAGATCGGCTACTGGCTTGGCCGGGAGTACTGGGGCCGGGGGATCGCCACCCAGGCGCTGGCGGCGTTTCTCAACGTCGTCCGGGAGCGGCCGTTGTGGGCCCATGTGGCCGAGCACAACCTTGGCTCCCGGCGAGTGCTCGAGAAATGCGGGTTCGTATTTGTCCGGCGTGAGATGGGCCCGCCCGCCGAGCCAGGCGGCGATGACGTCCCCGAGATTATTCTGCGGCTGGGGTAGCGCGGCGCCGCGGCTCTCCTCCAGATTGTTGGAGGGCAGATCCCAGCCGCTACCCGCAGCACGTTGGCTCACGCCCTCGCACGCCGGCCCTGAGCGTGCCCGGTAATCCGGGCCAGTCGAAGGGCCGGCGCTGAGGCTCAAGGCCACATTCGCCTCGTCAGCATACAATCGCCAAAGGCCCAGCCCCATGATCGACTCCCCTCTGTCCGCCTTCCTGCCCGCGACCCGGGAGTGGTTCGGCGCAACGCTCGGGGAACCCACGCCGCCCCAGGTCCAGGGCTGGCCGCCCATCCAGCGCGGCGCGCACACCCTCATCCTTGCCCCGACCGGCTCGGGCAAGACCCTGGCCGCCTTTCTGTCCGGCATCGACCAGATCCTGCGCGAGCTCATCGAAACCCCGGATGCCACGGGCGTCCGGCTGCTCTACATCTCGCCCCTGAAAGCCCTCAACAATGACGTCGAGCGCAACCTGCGCGCGCCGCTTGAGGGGATCCACAAGGCCGCCCACGCGCGCGGACAGCGCCTGCCCGCGGTCCGGGTGCTGGTCCGCACCGGCGACACGCCGGCCAGCGCCCGGGCCCAGATGGTCAAACACCCGCCCCACATCCTCATCACCACCCCTGAATCGCTGTATCTCATGCTGACCTCGCCAAAGGCGCGCGAGATGTTTCGCGGGACGCGGGCGGTGATTGTGGATGAGATTCACACGTTGGTCGGCAACAAGCGCGGAACCCATCTGGCCCTGTCACTCGAGCGGCTCGAGCATCTGACCGGCGCGCCGGTCCAACGGATCGGGCTGTCGGCCACCGTGCGCCCGCTCGAGGAGGCGGCCGCCTTCCTGGGCGGCGACCGGCCGGTGACGATCGTCGACGCCCACTACCCGAAGGCCCTCGACCTCGAGGTCGTCACCGCCGTCGACGACTTCCGCTATCTGCCCGGCGAAACGATCTGGCCGTCGGTGATTCCACAGGTGCTGGCCGAGATCTACAAGAATCGCACAACGCTCATCTTCGCCAATAACCGGCGCCTGGCCGAGCGGACGGCTGACCGCTTGAACGCCCAGCTCTCGGCCGAGCAGAGCGAGGAGATCGCGCCCGGCAGCGTCGAGGCTCTCGCCCCGGGCGGTTTGGCCCGCGACCGGGGGATGTTCGCGATCGGAGCCGAGGGGCCATTCCGCGCCCATCACGGCAGCGTGTCAAAGGAAATCCGGCGCAAGCTCGAGGAGGACCTCAAGGCCGGCCGGCTGCTGGCCCTGATCGGGACCAGCTCGCTCGAGCTCGGGATCGACATCGGCACCGTCGACACCGTCATCCAGCTCCAATCCCCGCGCTCCGTGTCACAGGGCCTGCAGCGGGTCGGACGGTCGGGCCATCTCGTTGGGCAGACCAGCCGCGGGCGGATCTACGCCACCCACCGCGAGGACCTGATGGAGGCGGCCGCCATCGCGCGAGGGATGCTCGAGCAGGACGTCGAGTTCACCTACGCCCCGCAAAACGCGCTGGATGTCCTCTCCCAGCAGGTTGTGGCGATGGTGGCCATGCAGGACTGGCCTGTCGCCGACCTATTCGCCCTCGTCCAACGGGCATACCCGTATCGGGGGTTGGCGGAGGCCTCGTTCCGGTCGGTGCTCGAGATGCTGTCGGGCAAGTACTACTTTGAGGCCTCGGACGCCCGGCAGGCCTCGGCCCTGCGCCCAAAGCTGGCCTGGGACAAGGCCCGCGACACGCTCACGGCGATCCCGGGCACGCGCATGGCGGCGGTCAGCAACTCCGGCACGATTCCCGACACCGGCGCATATGGGGCGTATCTGGCCGATGGCAAGACCAAGCTCGGCGAGCTGGACGAAGAGTTCGTCTTCGAGACCCGCCCCGGCGACACCTTTCTGCTGGGCAGCAACGTGTGGCGGGTGACCGAGATCAAGGATGACCGGGTCATCGTCGCCGACGCGGCCGGGGCGACCCCGCGCATGCCATTCTGGCGCGGCGAATACAGTCACCGGCCGTATGAGCTCGGCCAGCGGATCGGGCGCTTCCGGCGCGACGTGGTGGCCCGCCTGGCGACCGACCCCACGGGCGTGCAGGTGTGGCTCCGCCGCGATTACCGTCTCGACGCCCGCTCAGCCTTCAACCTGGTCGAGCACGTCCAGCGGCAGATCGACGCGGTGGGGGAGATCTCGTCCGACACAACGCTCGTGGTCGAGTCGTTCGAGAACGACGCCGGCGATCCGCACATCGTCATCCACTCGCCGTTTGGCGGGCGGATCAACGGGGCCTGGGCGCTGGCTCTGAAGAGCCTGATCACCGAGCAGACCCATGTGACGCCCGAGATGCAGGCCAGCGACGACGGGATCATCTTCCGCTTCCCCCAATCCGACCGCGAGCCGCCGACCGACCTGGCGGTGGCGCTCACCGCCGCCGACGCGCGCGAGCGCCTGCTGCGCGAGCTGCCCGGCTCGGCCGCGTTTGGGGCCCAGTTCCGGATGAACGCCAGCCGGGCGCTCCTGCTGACCAAAGCCGCCGGCGCGAAACGGGTGCCGTTCTGGCTGCAGCGCCTGAAGGCCAAGGACCTGCTCGCGCTGACCGGGCGAATGGGCGATTTCCCAATCGTGGTCGAGACGTATCGCGACTGCCTGCGGGACGTGTTTGACGTGCCCCACCTCGAGGAGGTCTTGAGCCGGATCGGCTCGGGCGAAATCCAGGTCGTCAACATCGAGACCGCGGCGCCGTCGCCGATCGCGGCCGGGCTGCTCTACACCTTCACGTCCCAGTATTTGTACGAGTGGGATGCGCCGAAAGCCGAGCGCAAGATCAACGCCCTGGCCCTGCCCCGGGCGGCCCTGGCCGAATTGCTCAAGGGCACCCCGCTGGCGGATCTGCTCAAACCCGAGGCCGTGGCCGAGGTCTCCCAACGCGCCCAGCACCGCGGGCCGGGCCTGCAGCCGCGCACGATCGAAGAGCTGGTCTTCCTGCTGCGCGAGATGGGCGACCTGAGCGCGGAGGAGATCGCCGCGCGCGCCCCGAAAGAGGCGGAGGTTTGGCTAAAGACGTTGGCCGGCGACGGCCGGATCGATGCGGTCCCGATCGGGGCCGGGGCGCGCTGGGCGCCGGCCGAGCTGGTCGATGAGTATGAAGCGGCTCAGTTGGATGGCGGCCCGGGCGACCTGCCCGCGCGAGAACGCATCCTGCGCCGGTATCTGCGCCATAGCGGCCCGGTGCTCCGCGAGGCGGCCCTCGCCCGCTATCCCTTCGAGCCGGCCTGGCTCGACGCGACGCTCAGCCGGCTGACCGAGACCGGCGAGGTCGTGCGCGGGGCGATCACGGCCGCGGACCGGGACGAGATCTGCGACGCGCATTTGTTCGAGCAGATTCACCGGCGCACGCTGACCCTCCTGCGCAAGGAGGCCCAGGCCGTCCCGATTTCAGCCTGGGCGGATTTCCTGGCCCGCTGGCAGCACGCTCATCCCGGCGGCCGGCTGCGCGGCTTGGACGGGCTGCGCAAGGTGATGCGGCAGTTGAACGGGGTGGCGCTGCCGGGGCTGATCTGGGAGCGCGACGCGCTGTCGGCCCGGGTCGCCGGCTACGCCCGTGAGCTCGACGCGCTGAGCGGAGAACTGGTGTGGGCGGGCGAGGCGCGCGGCCAGGCCCGGCTGTTCTTCCGCGGCGAGGGCGGGTACTTCCTGACGCCACCGGATCCGAGCGCGCTGAGCCCAGGCGCGAAAGAGGTCGTCGATTTCCTGACCGCTGAGGGCGCATCGTACGAAGCCGACCTGCGGGCCGGGCTGGGCCTGTCGGCGGCCGCGCTGCGGGCGGCGCTGACCGAGCTGGCGATGGCCGGCTTTGTCACCCATGACACCTTCGACGCCCTGCGGCGGATGC
>JBKJQK010000446.1:0-7087 GCA_046594095.1 Anaerolineae bacterium
ACCGGCGAAGTGACGGACCGCGACGCGGCGAAACAGACGGTCAAGAGCGCGGGCGAGGATCTGCGCAGCGCGCACCAGGATCTGCACGGGGCCGGGCGCGACCTGGCCAAGGCGATCAAGGACTGGCGCGAGGCCAACGGCCTCAAGGCTGAACCGAAGCAGAAGCCGGCCCAGACGCCCGCCAAGCCGTAACGGAATCAAATAGACCGTCTCCTGGAGGAGACATCAACCCGGGGCGCTCCATCGAGCGCCCCGGGTTTTTCTATCAAAATCGGAACTCAGCGGCGTCGCTTACCGGCCGGTAGCCGATCTTTTGGTAGATGCTGTTCGACGTTGTATTTCCAGGGTCGGTGTAGAGGGCGCAGTACGTGTGGCCGGCGTCGAGCAGGCTCTGGCTGAGCGCCGCGACGATCGCCGAGGCATATCCGCGACCGCGTTGCTCGACAGGGGTGTAGACCAGGCTGACCACCGCGCCGCGCGGGAGCACCCGCGAGCGGGCCGCGAGCGAGACCGGCCGGCCGCCGGCTTCCCAGATCAACACATCGCCGGCGCCAATCCGCTCGCGGGCGCGGCTCCCCCAGTCGTCGTCCGTGCGCGTGCCGATCGCTTCGCCGGTGAAGGCTTCCATCCATTCGGCAATGACCGCAACGTCCTCATCGCCAGCGAATCGCGCTGCGCCGGCCGGCCAGGGTGGCGCGACGACGCGGTCGAGTTGATAGATGCGCTGCGGGATGGTGTGGCTGACCCGCGCGCCTGTCCGCGCCAGCCACACATCCCGGAACTCATCGCTGGTCGGCGCGCGCGCCGCGACGCCCGGGACAGGCCAGTCGCTGGCGCGAAGATCAGCCGCGATGACGTCGAGCGCCGCCTGCGCGCCGGGGCGGGTTGCCCATGGCACCAGATTGAAGGGCGGGGTTATCACTGCGGCCGCGGCCAGTCCCGCTGTGTCGGAGACGGTTGCGAAATACGGCGGCCGGTAGACGCTGTCAGGCTTGCGCAGAATCCGTAGCGCAAGGCCAAGGATCAGGTTGTTGGCCGCTTCCTCCGCCTGCAGGGCGGGCTGCGCGGCGGCCAGGAAATCTGCCGCGTTTGCGTGGCGGGTCAGCATCGCCTATAGACCGAGCGTCGCCCGCATCGTCGCGGGCGAGTCGCCCATGATCGCGTTTACGCCCGCGGCGGCCATCCGCAGGATGTCGGCTGGCTCGTTGACCGTCCACGTATTCACTCCGATCCCGCGTTTCTTGAGCGCGGCGGTCTTCTCGGCGGTCACCATCGACTTCTCGGGATGCAGGAAGGCGTGCGGGACGAAGGGCGCGAGCCAAACCTCGCGCAGATGGATGGGCATGCGCGGGTGATACAGGATTCCGCCCGGGATGGCAGAGGCGAGGCCGGCCAGCTTGCGCAGCGAGAACGGGTTAAACGACGAGAACATCACCCGCTCGAAGATGGCGTGGCGCTTGATCGTCTCGACGAGGGCCTCTTCGAGCCCGTCGTTGCGGGTCGCGTAGTTGGTCACCTCGATATTCATCAGCGCGTCACGGCCGACTTCTTCGAAAATCTCGTCGAGGGTCGGCACCCGCTCGCCCTTGCCGGCGTCCAGCCCGCGTAGCTCGGCGAGGGTGAGGGCATGCGCCTCGCCGTGGCCGTTGGTCGTCCGATCAACTCTGGTGTCGTGGATGATGACAACTTCGCCGCTCGCGCAGCGCTTGGCGTCGAATTCGATGCCATCGGCGCCCTGCTCGCAGGCCAGCCTGAAAGAGGCCATCGTGTTCTCCGGCGCGTGCATGCACGCGCCCCGGTGGCCAAGGATCAACGGATGGGTGTGGGGTTCAAGCCAGAGGTTTGACACGGTTAACGAATTATCCTCCCGTTGCTCAATCCGCCGTTTGCGGATAGACTCGATCAAAGTCTGGCGCGCACGCGGGTGGGCGCCTAAAACCCGGAGGCAACATGGCAAAAGCAACCGCGAAAACACAGGGCACAAAAGAGAACCCATGGAACTTGAAGACGCCGAGCGGCAGCTCGGATTATCAGATGTATCGGGATGAGGCGGCCAGCCCGGGCGCGCTGGTGTGCGTGGTCGGCAAGACCGAGCTGCGTTATCAGTTGCGCTGCATCGAGGACCTGCATACCATGCTCAAGAAGCACGGCGATTGGATGTTGCTGGGCAGCGCCGATGAGCAGAAGCCGGCCGCCGAAGGCACGGTCGAAGCCTGGGGGCGCGCCGCAAGCAATCCCGTCAGCGGCTGGTATGGGCTGAAGAAGGGCCTGCGCGGCCGGTTCGGGATGTATCTGCCGCCCTTGCTCGAGGCGTTGGGCCTGGCCGAAGTCGAACACAACCCGAAGAACAACCGGATGCGAGCCAAGTAAGTTTTGCGCTTTGCAAAGTACCAGGCGCTCGGCAACGACTATCTGATTATTGAAGGCGTGAGCGCGACAGCGCTTGCGCCTTCAACGATCAGCCGGATCTGCGACCGGCATTTTGGCCTGGGCTCGGACGGGATCCTGGTCGAGGCGCCGCCGGAGCCCGGCGCGGCCTTCGCGCTGCGCATCCTCAACCCGGACGGCTCCGAAGCCGAGAAGAGCGGGAACGGGTTGCGCATTTTTGCCCGGTATCTGTGGGATGCGGGCCGGGTCGGCCCGGCGCCCTTCACGGTGGCCACCCAGGGCGGGCGGGTCGAGTGCCAGGTCCGCGCCGGCGGCCGCGAGGTTTTCGTCCGGATGGGCGCCGCCACCTTCGACAGCGCAATGATCCCGGTCGCGGGCCTGCGCCGCGAGGTCGTCGGGGAAAAGTTGGACATCGACGGTGGGGCGGTCCGCTTCACCGCGGTGAGCATGGGCAATCCGCACTGCGTCGTCCATGTGGACGAGACATCGCCCGAGCTGGCGCTGCGGCTTGGACCGCGCCTGGAGACGCACCCGCTGTTCCCAAACCGGACCAACGTTCAGTTTGTCGAGGTGCTCGACCGCAACCGGATCCGGATCGAGATCTGGGAGCGCGGCGCGGGTTATACCCTTGCGTCAGGCAGTAGCGCGTGCGCCGCTGCCGCCGCGTCGGTCCGGCTGGGGCTGTGCGATGGCGACGTCACCGTCATCATGCCAGGCGGCTCGCTGCGGATTGGCGTGGGCGCGGATTACGCGGTGACCATGCTGGGCGGGGTGGGCAAGGTCGCAAAGGGAGATCTTGCCGACGAGCTTCTGGCGGACGCTCGATAGCCAGATTGGTCCTGGCGCTACCAAACGATCGTGCCGCCCGCGTTCAGGGCCAGATTCCCGCCGTCCACCGGCAACAGCATCCCGGTCACAAACGCCGACGCGTCGGAGGCCAGAAAGATCGCCGGCCCGACGATGTCGCCCGGTTGTCCGAACCGGCCGAGCGGAATCCCGGCCAGCAGCCGTATCGGAAGCGCCGGATCGGTTTTGGGATCGGCCAGCCACTTCTTGACCGACGGGGTGAGCATTTGGACCGGCTTTAGGGCGTTGACCCGGATCTTGTGGGGCGCCCACTCGACGGCCAGTTCGCGGGTGAGCGCGTCAACCCCGCCCTTACTGACGCTGTAAACGAAGTTGCCCCGCCCGAGCGCGCTGGAGCCTGCGATCGAGCTCATGTTGATGATGCTGCCGCCCCAGCCTTGCTTGATCATGCGTTGGGCGGCGGCCTGGGCGCACAGGTAATAGCCGGTCAGGTTCACCGCGATCACCCGGTTCCAGTCGGCCAGGCTCAGATCCTCCGGCTTCGAGCGCGCGCTGGTATACGGATCGTTGATCAGGATGTCGACCCGCCCGAAGGCGCGGTCGACCTCGGCGAAGAGATGCGTGATGTCGGCGGCGAGGCTGACATCGCAGCGCACAGCGATCGCCTTGCGGTTTAGCGCGGCGATTTGGCTGACGGTCTCGGCCAGGCCGGCCTCATTGATGTCGGCGCAGGCCACGTCCGCGCCCTGTCCGGCCAGGCCAATCGCCATCGCCTGGCCCAGCCCGCTCGCGGCCCCGACCACCACCGCCGCGCGGCCGGTCAAATCGAACAACGGTTTTTGGTTATCCATGATTGTGGTTCCTCATATCGCCGTGCGGCCGCCGTCGATGAGATACGTGGCCCCATTCACGTAGCTCGCCGCGTCCGAGGCTAGAAACAGCACCACCTGAGCGATCTCCTCCGGCATGCCATACCGCCCCATCGGATTGCGGGCCCGGTTGCTCACCCCGACCGACTCCGGATTCTCGGGATTGATCATCGCCTCGATGGCATGGATCATCGGCGTGTCGACCGGCCCCGGGCAGATCGCATTCACCCGGACGCCTTTCTGCCCGACTTCGCCTGCCGCCGTCCTCGTTAGGCCGAGGATGGCGTGCTTGCTGGCTGAATACGCGCCGAGGCCCGGCGCGCCCACCGTGCCGGCCACCGACGACGTGTTGATGATGCTCCCGGACCCCTGCTGGATCATCACCGGCAGGACATACCGCAAGCCGAGAAAGACGCCCCGCAGGTTCACCGCGATGACCCGGTCCCACACCTCTTCCGAATACTCGGCCAGGTGCGAGAGCTTGCTCTCCATGCCCGCGTTGTTGAAGAAGACGTCGATCCGCCCAAACGCGTCGAGCGTCCCCTTCACATACGCCTGCACGTCCGCCGACACGCTGACGTCGGCCTGAATGCAAATGGCTTCGCCGCCCGCCGCGCGAATCGCGGCGACGGTGGCGTCCCCAGCCTCCTTCCGCACGTCGACAACAACGACCCTGGCCCCGGTCCCGGAAAAGGCCAGGCTCGCCGCGCGGCCCAGCCCGCTGCCGCCGCCCGTGATCAGGGCGACCTTGCCGCGCATGTCAAAGCTATGGTTTGGCACTCTTCTCCAGAAAGTCGTGGATGACCCGGCCGAAGGGCAGGATGAAGTCCGTCCGCCAGTAGAAGCCATCAATGACCTCGCGCACGGGCAGCCGGTAGACCGGCGCCTGGGCGTTGGGCCGCAGCTCCACCGTCGCCTCGCCGCGCCAGCACTCACGCACACGCACATCCGCGAATGTGCGCGCGGTCAACTGCCGGATTGCGTCCGTGCCATCCACATTTGGGATCACCTTCAGATTGATGTTCGTCGTGAAGTCGCCGTGCGACTTGAGCGCGCTGATGTCGGCCCGCTGTTGCTTGTAGGGCAGCGTGATCGTGATCACGTCAATGCCGTTGCGGGCGACTGTGCCCACGAACAGGTCTTCCCGCACCTCGAGCCGCGGCTGGCCGCCCTTCTTGGGCTGGCCGTAGATCTCGCGGCCGGTCGCCACCGCGCCATCGCTGGCCAGATACAGATACGGCGAATACGCCCCCACGATGTCCGTCCCGCGCAGGCGGACCGGAATCTGGACGGCCGACTCGTGATAGTTCCCGAAGTAATCCGAGTCGTTCATGTGATACACGTGGATGATGACCAGATCGCCGATGGGTTCGAGCGGGGCGGGCACAAGTTGGCGCGCGCGCTCCGGATCGGTTCGATAGAACGCGGTCAGGATCTCGGTGTTCCGCATCTCCATCGGAAACCGCGGCACGAGCGGGTTGTCGAAGGGCGTTTCAAACGCGCCGGCGATACGGTCGCGATCGGGTATGCCGGACGGCTCACTCATCTGAAGGCTCCATGAAAGCGCTCGCTCAGCCCTGCATCGGATATCGCTCCAGCGCGAAAGCGGTCCGCAGGGCGCCCAGACTGAAATTGCGCGCCCGCATCGCGTCGCCGTGGACGCGCAGCGTCTCTTCGTCCGCCCATTTCTCGATCAACACAAAGTTGTCGGGATTCTCCCGGCTCTGAAACAGCTCATACTGCTGGCAACCGGGCTCCTTCTGGACGTCGACGCACACCGGGCCGAAGGCTGCGGCAAGTTCATCGCCCTTTCCCGGGGAGGCGGTCATCGATACGACAAGTCGAATGGGCATACTGATTCTCCTGTTGATAGGTTGATTTGCTTCGTTGTGTGGCGCCTAGATTCCCCACTGGAACCGCGACAGAATCTCAGGGCCGGATGGGGTGACGAGCACCATCTTCTCCGAGCGCGCGCCAAACGTTCCGCCCGGCCCTTCATACGCTCCGGGTTCGAGCGAGAACACCATCCCAGCCCGGATGGGCGTATGGTCATACGGGACGACCCGCGGCAGTTCGTTGACGATGACGCCGATCTGGTGCCCCATGTAATGCGCCATCTCCATGCCGTGCGCGGCGTAGGCGGCGTTGGCGGCCACCCAGGCCTCCGAGGCCAGCTTGCCCGGGCTCAGGTTCTCGCAGGCCGCGTCAAAGGCGGCCTGCGAGGCGCGGGCGTATTTGCGCTCGTGGTCGTTGGGCTCGCGGCCGATCACATGGGTGTTGGTCACGTCCGACCAGTAGCCGTTTACGCGCTGGCTAATGTCCATCAGCGCCGCGTCGCCCGCCCGGGTGATCCGCTGGCGCGGGCCGCCTGGGTAGGCCACCGTCGTTGTGCGCGGGCCGGTGACGAGCTCGCCCGAAACCGGGATCTCGTGGCCGGCCGCCTCGTTCATCCGCGCGCAGATCGTCCCCCACATGTCAAACTCATTCAGCCCGGGCGTCCTGCAGAGCGCGGCTAGGGTGTTGTGCCCGACATCGCCGACGTGGGCCGACTGCCGCAGCAGCCCGATCTCCCGCGCCGTCTTGATCACCCGCGACCGTTCGAGGGCGGCGGTGACATCGACCAGTTTGACGTTTGGGAAATGAGTGCGAATGTGCTCGGCCGCGCCGTAGGGCAGCGCGTTGGGCTCGATGCCCAACGTTCCGGTCTTACCCAACCCGACGTTGGCAAGCGCGCCCCGGAGCGCCTCGAGATACGTCCCGGTCGAATCGGTGGGCTTGAAGCTGTCAAAGCCGTCAAAGGTCAGGATGCCGTCCAGCCGCGACTCGCGTTTGGCCTGAGCGGCGTGCCCGGCCGAGACACCCAGCCAGGCCGCGCTGTCGCGGACCGACACCGCCGCGAATGCGCTCGCGTAGACGGTGACGGCCGACACGCCGACCGCATGCGGGACTTCAAACCCGCTGGCGTAGGTGACGTGGTGGATCGACGACAGCAGCGCCACGTCGCACAGCGTCCGCATTTCTTC
>JBKJQK010000203.1:0-13414 GCA_046594095.1 Anaerolineae bacterium
GAAAAGGGTGAAGAAGATCGTGAGCAGCCACGAGTAGACGACCATCCCGCGCGAGTAGTCGTAGGCGCCGCTCGACGTCTTGAGGGTCAACGATGCCACCGCGATGCTGATCAGCATCCCGATTGAGACTCCTGAGAAGATGGTGGCCAGTTCGTCCGAACCGTAGCGCGTGCGACGGCGATGGTACATCTTGCCAAAAAAGAAGGCGATGACGATTGCGACTGTCTGCAGACCGAGCAAGGGAAGGAAGTCCTCAAAACTCATGCCCTCCGCCGAGCGCTCGGGGATTGGGATGACGAGCCTCAGGCGATAGGCGGTGTAGAAGGCGAGGGCGATACTGGCGGCGTCGGAGAGCAGCAGCGAAATCGTCACAATCGAAGAATAGTTTCTTCGCGGCACAGACGCTGGGGCGGGCACTGGCGCCTCAACGATCACATCCTCCATATCGCGGGGATTATAGGCGAGGCGCTATGACGCGCAGCGGCCGGCCGGCCGGCCCTACAGTAGGCTTCCCTGGGGTGGTTGGGGCTGCACCGTCCAGGGGACACCCAGGTGCGCATAGGCCCGCCCTGTGGCCATCCGGCCGCGCGGCGTGCGGTCCAGAAAGCCGAGTTGGAGCAAATACGGCTCGACCACGTCCATGATCGTGTCACTATCCTCGCTGATGCTGGCGGCAATCGTTTCCAGACCGACCGGTCCGCCGTTGAACTTGTCGATCAAGGCGCGCAGGACGCGCATGTCCAAATCATCAAGACCCAGCGGATCGATGCCGACCAGCTGGAGGGCATCCAGGGCCAGGCGGTGATGGATGCGCCCGTCGCCGCGCACCTGGGCATAGTCGCGCACCCGTTTCAACAGGCGCAGACCCACCCGGGGGGTGCCCCGCGCCCGCTGGGCGACGTCGATCAGGGCATCGTCGTCGATGGGCGTATTCAGGAGGTGGGCGGCCCGCGATACGATCTTGAGCATGGCGTCTATGGCGTAGAAATCCACCCGCAACTGGACATGAAAGCGATCCCGCAGAGGATTCGACAGCAATGCCAGGCGGGTCGTGGCGCCCACGATGGTGATCTGGGGCAGCTTGAGCCGGACGCTCCTCGCGCTGGGCCCCTTGCCAATTACGATGTCGAGCGCGTAGTCCTCCATGGCGGGATACAGGACCTCTTCGACCGCCCGGCTGAGCCGGTGGATTTCGTCGATGAAGAGGACGTCGTGAGCGCGAAGATTGGTCAGGATGGCCGCAAGATCGCCCGCCCGCTCGATCGCCGGCCCGGAGGTCACCCGCAAATTCGCGCCCATTTCGTGGGCGATGATGTGGCTGAGGGTGGTTTTGCCGAGACCGGGCGGGCCATAGATCAGAACGTGGTCGAGGGCCTCGGCCCGGCCCCGGGCCGCCTGAATGCCGATCCGAAGGTTGTCCCGGACCTTGTCCTGGCCGATCAAATCGTCGAGTCGCTGCGGGCGAAGGGCCCGATCAAGCGCGCCGTCGTCCTCGGGAATCTTCTCACCCGACACGGCGCGCGGATCTGTATCACTGGCCATAAAAGAAGATTGTACCCCGGCATCGAACATTTGTGCGACTGCCGGCTCTGAAGCGCTTGCTGCGGAATGCGATCACTTCTCGATCTGAGGTCCAAGGCCGGCAGCCAAGAAAGTCTGACGCGCGGTTGGGATGAGGGCCAGTAAATCGCTCGCCAACAGGCCCGAATCGCCGTGGGCGGCGCGCCACAGCGCGCCCGCCCGGGAATGCAGGGCGACCCCGCACACGGCCGCGTCGTAAGGCCGGAGGCCCTGGGCCATCATCCCCACAATGGCGCCGGCCAGAACATCTCCCGTGCCGGCCGTCGCCAGGGCGGGGTTCGCCGATGGAATCACCTGAACATGACCGTCCCGGGCGGCGACAACCGTATTGGCGCCCTTGAGCACAACGATTGCCCCCCACTCGCGAGCAAACCGGGCGGCGTGCCCAATCCGGTCCGCCTGGATTTCGGCCACAGGCAGGCCAGTCAGGCGGGCCATTTCGCCCGGATGCGGGGTCAGAACCGCCGGCAACTCGCCGAGCCGGTATTCGAGCAGGGCCTCATCCTCGGCCAGCAGATTGAGCGCATCCGCGTCAAAAACGCAGCCACGGATCGTTTGGCGCAACTGGCTCATCGCGGCCAGAAACGTGCCCAGAGCCGCCCGCCCAGCGTCCGAGCGGCCCAGGCCCGGCCCAACCAGGGCGGCCGTGACCCCGGTCAACTTCTCCAGCCCGGGAACGGTCTGGGGCGCATAGGTGGCCTCCGGCACCAGCATCGCGATGGTCATCCGGATGGCGTCCGGAACGGCCAGGGTGACCAGGCCCGCCCCGGATCGAAGCGCCGCGCCAGCGCAGAGGGCGGGCGCGCCAATGTATTCGGGCGAGCCCGCCACGATCAAAACCCGCCCGTAGGTGCCTTTGTTGGAATCTATTGGGCGGCGGGGCAATCGATCGCGCACCGAGTCATCGTCGACGACCGCAACCCGGGCTGGCGGATTCAGGGCCGTCCACAACCGGCCATCGGCGGCCGTCAACCCCTCGATCCCAATGCTTGCCACCACGAGCTCGCCCACTGCTCCCGCGGCCGGAAAACAGAAGTGACCACGCTTTGCCGCGTGGAACGTGACACTCAGGTCGGCGGCCACCGCGGAGGCGTCCAGGGCGCCCGTGTCGTAGCCCATGCCGGAAGGCCCATCAATTGCGACCACGGCCGGACCGGCGCCGGCGCCGCGGAGGGCGCTCGCGCGATGAGCGCTCTGTCCCCGCTCGCGCGCGCCGTGCGCCTCGCGCAGCATATCCCGCAGTGGCCCGTCGATCGCCCGGCTGGCGCCTGTTCCGAGCAGCGCATCAACGATGACATCGGCCTGATTCAACCATTGGCGAAGAATGCGCGATCCTGCGTCGGAGTCATACTCGCACAGCTCCACCCCAAGATCACTCAACGGCGCCAACAGCGGATCGTCAGGCAGGCGCGGGCGGAGCAGATAGACCTGGACGACGAGTCCGGGAGCTTCGCGCTGGGCGCGGGAAGCGAGCGCCGCCGCGCAAAGCAGGCCATCCCCGCCATTGTTGCCCGGCCCGGCCAGGACGAGAATCCTGGCGCCCGACCGATCGCCGGTCAACCGGTCCCAGATTTCGCGCGCGACCGCCTCGCCCGCGTTGCGCATCATTCGCGCATAGCTCAGCCCGGCCGCATCGGCCGCGCGTTCGATATCCCGCATCTCGCCCGCAGTGATCAGATTCATACGCCCAGATACCTCGTTGCGACAGGCGTCTCGGCCACCTGCCCCGCCGGATCGCAATAAACGCGGTAGACCCGCGCGGCTGGCCGGGAGCCGATCGCGACGGCATCGGCGTCATCGACAAAGTGAATCGCCGCGCCATCGTCGCAGGCGTAGGTCGCCGGCATCTCGCCCGCGCCCACCATCGCCTTCAGAGATGGGCGGCGCGCGGTCTCGCCGTCATAGTGCGGGCAGAATCCGCCCGCCAACAGGCCAAGGGCCGGCCAAGGACGGATGGAGCCATTGCCAAAGGAATCGGTCGAGCACCATTCGAACCAACAATTTGCGCCGGCGCTGATCCCGGCCAGCACAACACCCTGTGCCCATGCCTTGCGCAGAATGGCGTCAAGCCCCCATTCCCGCCAAAGGGCGAGCATGCTTCTGGTGTTGCCGCCGCCGACGTAGATCACATCCTGCTCAAGCAGAAACCCCTCGAGATCCATGGTGTGCGGAGAAAAGAGCGAAAGTGACGAGGGCCGGCAGTCCAGGCGGGTAAAGGCCTGAAAGAAGTTGTGAATGTAGCGCAGCGTATCGTCGGACGCGTGCGGAAGAAAGCACACTCTTGGCCTTGGCTTTCGGGCCTGATCCAAAACGTACTGATCCAAAAGCGGATTGTCAGGCTCCATCGAGAAGCCTCCGCCGCCTATGGCGATGATCTGGCCCATGATTAGTCGATGACCTTGAGGGTTTCGGCCACCACCCGCTCGATGGTGAAGCCCATCGCGCTGTACACGTCCTTGAACGGCGCCGACGCGCCAAACCGCTCCTGGGTCACGAACCGGACCAGTGGCCCGGTGTAGGCATGCCAGCCCTGGGAGACGCCCGCCTCGACCACGACCTTGGGCAGCAGAATCGGGAAGATGCTCTCGCGATAGGCGCTGTCCTGCTGGTCAAAAAGCTC
Source organism: Anaerolineae bacterium (assembly GCA_046594095.1). Classification (GTDB taxonomy): domain Bacteria; phylum Chloroflexota; class Anaerolineae; order J036; family Brachytrichaceae; genus Brachythrix. The sequence goes on from JBKJQK010000203.1 coordinate 4,202, forward strand.
CCAGGAAGGCATGGACACAACCCGGACCCGGACACCCTGCCCGGCCAACGCCTCGGCGCTGTCCAGAGCGAGGCTGACTTCGGAACCGGTGGCAACGATCATCGCCTGGGGGTCCTCAACATCCCGGACGACGTAGGCGCCGCGGAGTGCGGCCTCGTTGCGGGGAAGGATCGGCAGCGCCTGGCGTGAGAGCGCCAGCGCAACCGGGCCACTCGACTCCAGCGCCACTTTCCATGCAAACGCCGTCTCGTTGGCGTCGGCGGGCCGGATCACGGTCAAGCCCGGGATGGCCCGGCAGGCAGCCAGATGTTCCACCGGTTGATGGGTTGGCCCGTCCTCACCCACCCCGATGCTGTCATGGGTAAAAACGTAAATGCTGTGCGCGCCGCTCAGGGCAGCCAGGCGCAGCGATGGCCGGGCATAGTCGCTAAACGTGAAGAAGGTGCCTGCGTACGGAATCACACCGCCGTGCAGAGCCATCCCATTCAACATCCCCCCCATGGCGTGCTCGCGGATGCCATACCGAACATAGCGGCCCGAGAAGTCACCCTTTTTTAGCGACTCGACGCCCTTTGGAAGGGTATTGTTCGAAGGCGTCAGATCAGCCGATCCGCCCAGCAGGGCCGGCACGCGGCCGATGATGGCATCGAGAACGGCGCCGCTGGCGGATCGCGTGGCCATCGGCTTTGCCCCGGGTTCAAACGCCGGGAGCGCCTCATACCAATTTGCGGGCAACTTGCCGGCCGTCATTTCTTCAAACTCGGCCGAGGCTTCAGGGTGGGCCGCCCGATACGAAGCCAGTTTGACCTTCCACTCGGCGTGGAGGCGAGCGCCCCGGGCGCCCACGTCGCGCCACGCGGCGAGAACATCGTCCGGCACGAAAAACGTCTTGTCGGGGTCGGCGCCGTAGGCTTCCTTGGCTCCGCGCACCTCGGCTTCGCCCGGCTCGTCGCTGTGCGCCAGGCGGGTGCCCTGGCGGGTGGGCATGCCCTTGCCGATAACCGTTTTGCAGCAGATGATGCTGGGCCTGTCCCCGGCGGCGTGGGCGGCTTCGATCGCCGCTTCGACCGCGTCCATGTCATGACCGTCCACGGTCTGGACGTGCCAGTGATAGGCCGCGAACCGCTGGGGGACGTCGTCGCTGTACGACAGCGACGTCGGTCCGTCGATCGTGACGCTGTTGTCGTCGTAGAACCAGATCAACTTGCCCAGGCCGAGGTGGCCCGCCAGGCCGGCTGCCTCGTGGCTAACGCCCTCCTGAAGATCCCCGTCGCTGACGATGGCATACGTGGCGTGATCGACGACGGCGAACGGGTCGCGGTTGAAGCGTTTGGCCAGCCAGGCTTCGGCCAGAGCCATTCCGGCGCTGTTGCCCGTGCCGGCCCCAAGCGGCCCGGTGGTGACCTCAATGCCGGGCGTGAGGTGATTCTCGGGGTGGCCGGGGGTGATGCTGCCCAGTTGGCGGAACCGCTTCAACTGGTCGATCGTCATTTCGGCCTGGCCCGTCAGATAAAGCAGCGCGTAGGCGAGCATGCTGCCGTGGCCGGCCGAAATAATCAAACGGTCGCGGTCAAACCAGTGGGTGTCGGCAGGATCGGTGCGCATCCAGCGCTTGTAGAGCACCCAGGCCACGTCGGCCATGCCGAGCGGCATGCCGGGATGGCCGGACTTGGCCTGCTGGACGGCGTCCAGGGTCAAAGTGCGAATGGCGTTGGCGCAGGCGTGATCGAGATCGGAGTAATTGCTCATAAGTTTAGGCGCTCCCGTGAGTGTGGGGGTTGAATCGATTATAGGGCGGGGGCTGGGTAAAATCCTTCAATGCCAAATCGACGCTTTCGCGCCTTTCTTGCCGCCGCGATGGCCGTGCTACTCCTGGGGGCCAGCTTGCGTGTCCCCTTGCGCGCCCAGGATGAAGCGCCGACCGAGAGTGGGCTGTCCACGGCTGAGTTCGCCGAGAATCCGCCAACCTTATACGGGGCCGATGCGGTGGCTGGAATTGGGTATGTCTTCACCCCGATCATCACCGCCGGACTCAGTTCGCCGCTCTTCGTCACCCACGCCGGAGACGGGCGCCTTTTCATCGTTGAAAAGGGCGGGAAGATCAAGATCTATCAGGGCGGCGCGCTGCTGCCGGTCCCCTTTCTCACCCAGACCGTCAGCACGAGCGTTGAGCGAGGGCTGTTGGGCCTTGCCTTTGAACCCGGCTATGCGACAACCAGGCGGTTCTACATCTACTGGACAGAAAACCCGTCCGGCGCCATCAACATCACCCGGCTGAGCCCGCAGGGCGGCAACCCAAATCAGGCCGACCCGGCCACGGCGACGACACTGCTAACGATCACCCACCCCCTCTTCAACCACAACGGCGGGTGGATTGGATTTGGATCGGATCAACTCCTGTACGCCGCGGTCGGCGATGGCGGAACGCAGGGCGCCCCGGCCTGCAACGGCCAGACGCTCTCAACATGGCTGGGCAAGATTCTGCGCCTGGACGTGATCGGGCAAATCTCCTACACAGTTCCGGCCACAAACAGTTTTGCGGTTGGACAGACGCCGGAGGTGTGGGCCTGGGGTCTGCGCAATCCCTGGCGCAATTCATTCGACCGTTTGACCGGCGATCTGTACGTTGGGGATGTCGGCAACAACACGTGGGAAGAGATCGATTTCGTTCCCGCCGGATCGCAGGCCGGGATCAATTTCGGTTGGAACCGGCGCGAAGGTCCGGACGCAACCGGGTATACCAGCTGCGCCGACAATCCGCCCTATCGGGATCCGGTTCTGTCGCACGCGCACCCCGTCGCAAGCTCGATCACGGGCGGGTATGTCTACCGCGGCGCAAAATACCCGTGGCTCCAAGGCAAGTACTTCTACGCCGACTATGGCGCTGGCAAGGTCTGGGTCGCCGATCAGACCTCCCCAGGCGTATTTAGCTCGACCCAATTGACGCCGAGCTTCGGCCTGAACTCGCTGTCGTCGTGGGGCGAGGGCGCGGATGGCGAGCTATATCTTGTCAACCTCGGTGGAACGGTCTACCGGCTGGACTCGACCTTTCCCGGATTTGCGGCCGTCGCATTCATTCCGCTTATCCTCCGCTAAGTCAACGGCCAGCACTTCTTGACGATCGAACGCCACGCCAGAAGCCGTCGAGCCCAATCGCATCTCGTGCCATCGTCGGCTGCTTTACAGAAAAACGAAGAACGGAAGCCACGGAAGGTTGACGAAAGGGTATCAAGAACTTGTGACGACCCGCCTGGAGATTGGCGACCCGCCGCCTAACGCAGAGTGATGACCTTGCCGGTCAACCGTGAGCGCTCGGCCGCAAATGCGATCAGGTGGCTTTCGAGGGAGGCCCGGGCGGTCGACCGCTGCGCAGAGTGTTCGCCGTGAAGCGCGCGGGCGAAATCCTTCATGATCCCGGCGTCGCCGCCGCCGTGCCCGCTCGATCCCGCATCGGGCTCGATGACCTCCACCCGGCCGCTGCCGTGCTCGTGGATCCGAAGCTCCATCTTTCCGCCAAAGCCAAAGTCGCCATACAGCGTCGCGCGCGGGCCGTCCCAACGCATCGTCCGACCCTCTCGATCCGAATGCCCATGCATGGTGAACGCGCAGGTCGTTCCGCCTTCGAACTCCATGGCGATGACCTGGTGATCGACCACGTCATTGTCGCAGTGGTAGACGCACCGGCCGTACGGGCTGGTCCGCAACTTCTCGCGTCGCGTTGCCGCGGTCGGGCCACCCTCGAGCGCCCCCAGCATGAAGGCCGGCGTGGCGGGCTCGCCCACCCAGCCTTCCTCGGCCGAGTACACCCGCGGGGCGTACCACAGGCAGGTGTCAGCGGCCGGACACCCGTCCAGGCAGCGGGCGGGCGCGCCGGCCGGCGCCTGGTCAGCCCGAAAATGGGACAGCGAGCCAAACGAACTCAGCCGAGACACGGAGCGCCCCATTGTCCAGACCAGAATGTCCAGGTCGTGGCAGCTCTTGGACAGAATCATCGGATTGGAACGCGCCGCATTTCCCCAGCTTCCGCGCACAAAACTATGAGCCATGTGCCAGAACGACACGTTTTCACGGTGCTCGATCGTGATGATGTCGCCCAGGCGCCCGCTGGCGACCACCTCGCGCAAGGCCGTGAAGAACGGGGTATAACGCAGGACGTGGCACACCTGAAGCAACCGGCCCGCGCTTTCAGACACCGCCACGAGGTTTTCGCATTCCACGGCGGTGGGCGCCATTGGCTTTTCGAGCAGCACATCGTAGCCGGCTTTCATCGCCGCCAGGGCGGGGCCTACATGCATCGTGTCCTGGGTGGCCACGATCGCGGCCCGCGCAAAGCGGGGCAGCGCGAGCGCGTCCTCCCAACGGGAAAACTGGCGCTCAGCGGGGAGGCCATGATCGGCCGAGGCGCGCGCCAGCCGAAGTGGATCCGCTTCGGCAATTCCGACGACCCGGAACTCATCCGGGTGGGCCAGAGCGTAGGCGCCATAGGCGCGCGCGCCACGGTTGCCGGCGCCGATGATCAGCAGGTCAATGGGTGTCATGGTGCGCTCCTGAGTGTCTGGCGGGTCAAGCCGGCGCCAGATTCAATCATCACGGATTGCGCCGCTCGATGCAGGCGCCCAGCCCGCGCAGCTTGTCCTCAAACCGCTCATAGCCCCGATCGATCTGGCTAACATTCCCAATGACGCTGCGGCCATCGGCGCACAACGCGGCGATCACCAGGGCCACCCCGGCCCGGATATCCGGGCTCTGGACCACCTCCCCGCGCATCCGGCTGACGCCCTGGACGATGCACCGATGGGGGTCGCACAGCACGATCCGGGCTCCCATTGCGATCAGCTTGTCAACGAAATACAGGCGGCTTTCGAACATTTTCTCGTGGATGAGGATCGTCCCATTCGACTGGGTGGCGGCCACGACCGCGAGGCTCATGGCATCGGCCGGAAACCCGGGCCACGGCGCGTCGGAGATCGTGGGAATGCTGCCCCCAAAATCGGACTCGACCTCCAGCTGTTGACCGCCGGGCACGAACACATCCTCGCCCTCGATGTCGAAGCGAATGCCGATTTTGTCGAGGGTGATCTCAGTCATCCGCAGGTGGCGCGGGCTGGCATCCCGAATCCGGACCCCGTCTCCCCGGAGCGCGGCCAGGACGATGAAGCTGGTGACTTCGATGTTGTCTGCTCCAACGGTGAATTCACACCCATGCAGGCGCGGCACGCCGTGGATGATCAGGGTATTCGATCCGGCGTTCTCGATTCGGGCGCCCATCGCGTTCAGACAGGCGCACAAATCCTGAACATGGGGCTCGCTGGCGGCATTCCGCAGCACCGTCGTGCCTTTCGCCAGGGCGGCGGCCATGATCGCGTTTTCGGTCGCGGTCACGCTGGCTTCGTCGAGCATGATATCGGCTCCGGCCAGGCCGGACGCCTTCAAGCGGAAGAGTCCGTCGACAAAGTTGACCGACGCGCCCAGCGCCTTGAAGGCGAGAAAATGGGTGTCGAGCCTGCGCCGCCCAATCACGTCGCCGCCCGGCGGCGGCAGCGCGACATCGCCGGCGCGGGCGAGCAGCGGGCCGGCTAACAAGATGCTGGCCCGGATCTCCCGGCACAGGCGCGGATCAAGCGCGCGCGCGTCAATCGCCCGGGCGTCGAGGCGGACGACATTGGCGTCGAGCCAGTCGACCCGCGCGCCCAGAGACTCAGCCAGGTGCAACAGGGTCAGCACATCATTGATCCGCGGCACATTGCGTAACGTGACCGGCTCTTCGGTTAGCAGCGCGGCGGTGATAAGTGGCAGGGTGGCGTTCTTGTTTCCGGAAGCGCGGACTTCGCCCTTGAGCCGCTGGCCGCCCTCCACGATGAATTCTGACATGTTTGAAGTGTATCCGGGCAGCCGGGTCGCGCCGGGCGGTCAGCCGCCGGTCGGCCGCCCCTTACCCGATATTCCTGAATGGTTTCAGGCCCGTCGATAGCGGTGCTCGGTAAAACGTTTCCAGCCGGTTTTGTATTTTGCTTCGACAACCCATACCACCTTGCCATCGGGCTCTGGCCAATAGGCCTGGCGGGCAAGCCCGGCTGGCATCTGGGCCTCGAAGGCCACTGCCTCGGGATGAAGATCAGCGGCTTCGACCAACCACCCGGTCGAGCGCTTGCCGTCGCTGGTGTATGACCAGAACGAAAGCATGCCGTTGTCACCCCGGCCGAAGATGGCAAGCTCCTGATATGCGCCCTCTCCGAATTCCCAGACTGCCTTCAGGGCGACAACGGCGCCTGCGGCAGCCGGCTCGAATACTCGCGAACACTTCAGCGGCCCCCGCGGGGAATCGGCGCTCGCGGACCATGCGCCCATCAGCGGCTCGAGCGGGCCGAAATACCCCCGGCCCTTCTTCCAGAGTTTGATTAGTTTTGGCACTTTGCTCCTATGTTCGCGGACCACTGACCGCCGGGGTAGCGCCGGCCCAAATCCGCCGTCCGCGGCCTGCGGTCCGCCATCGCTCATCCATTCGTCATGGCATACAACAGATACGACGGCGCCCAGTGCGAGACCATGTAATCGTCGTTCAGGGCATCGCGCCAGCCGGCCTCGAGATGGGCGGCAGCGATGGACAAGGCAATCCGGCGCAAAGGGTTGAACTCATCCAGAACCAGCCCGATCCCGCGCAGCATCCAGGCCCGGGACAGGTTGAGCCCACAGAAATGGGCGAGTTGGCCATCCGCATAGTCCGCGACGCGAGCAGGTTGCAGCTGCCCGGAAAGCGCGTTCTCGGCGTCCGCGCCCAGGAACGGCGCCAGCCACCCGGCGAACTCCTCTGTGGGCAGGACCCGCCGCATCAGATCAGCTTCGGCCAGGGCCGGCGAAAGGAAATCAGCGGCGGAGGGCTCGTAGGCCAGGGGCACATCGCGATCCGCCAGATAGAAGTGCCGGGCGCGCTCGTCGATCACACCCCGAAGTCGGCTGTCCCCGACAGCGCCGCACCAGTCAAGCCCCAATCCGAGAGCGAAGGCAGTCTGATTGTGCATTCCGGAGCGGACCGGGAGCGGCAGACGCAACGCGTAGGCCTGAAGCGCCCTGGCCGCATGGGCTTCGAGCGGGGCCAGGGCATTTCGCCATCGCGCGGCTTCGGGCGTATCGCTCAGACGAAGTTCGCGGGCCAATTCGAGCACCCAGGCCGTGCCATAGGGCGTCTCAAACCCGGGGAAGGCGGCGAAATAGGCCATCTCACCGGCAATCGCAGCCTGATTCAAGCTCGTATCGAGCGCCTCGGTTAACGCTTGCGCCAGTTCATGGCCGGGGAAAAGTCGCAAGACCCGCGCCAATTGCCAGTGGCCATGAACCGCCGAGTGCCAGTCGTAGCAACCGAAGAACGCCGGATGCAGCTCACGCGGACCGCGGACATCGGCGCCTGTGCGCAGCCGGAGGGCGAGCCCGTTCGGGTATTCGCGGTGAAGGATGGACAGCGTCGCCGGCAGAAATTGATGGGTCAGGGTGAGCAGATCGGGCGGAGTCATCGGATCAGTCAAACTCCAGCGTCATCACAAATGAGACGCCACCGACCCGGTTCGTGATCGACTCTACAACCCCAAAGCCAAACCGGCCGTACAAGCGTATTGCGGGATTACCCTCCCTGACAGACAGGACGAGCCCGGGATAAACCGTGGCCGCTTTCTCGATCAGGGCGGCAAGGAGCGCAGCCCCGACCCCCTGGCCGGCCGCATCCGGCGCCATCGCGATTGCGAGCTCAGGGTATGCCTCGGGGACGAGCGGATAGCCGCGTTCTTCGAGTGAGAGCGGGCGGAGCCACGCCGCGCCGATGGGCGCTCCGGCTTCATCCTCCGCGATCACGCCCAGGTCGCCTTCCTGTCCCCAGCCTTCCACGTACTTGGTCAGGACCGCATCACCCTTGGCGTCATCCGAGTTGCCCGAGCCATCCTGGTCCATGTGGGCGGCAAAATAGAGCATGTCCCACAGAAAGGGCTCATCGGACGCGATGGCGTAGCGCAGGCGGGGCATATCGTCAAGTGTATGCGGCAATCAAAAACGCGCGAAGCCGACGTCATCGGCCTCGCGCGTTCACGCTCGTTTGCCCGATAAGATATTGTCGTTATGGGTCCGACCTAAACGCCAATGGCAGCGGCGTCATCAGCGCCACGACCGCCACCGGCGCAAGCGCCACGCCCCGATAGGCCTTGTTTGTGCCGGCAGTCGAGAGCAGGACCGGCGTCCCGTTTTGGGCGGCGTTGTAGCCGCTGGTATCAGTGATTACGACGAGTTCGCCGCCACCTGATGATCCAGATCCGCCCTTTCGTGTGGCAAACAGGGTTACGGTTGTGCCGCTCACAATCCCTGTCACGCCGCGATATGCATCTGCGATGGAGCCCGTCACGCTCTTTGAGATCCAGGTGTCGCTGTTCAATGACCACTTGATTAGGCCAGTTCCGTCGTCGGCGACATAGGCCGTGTCCAGACCCGGCTCAGTTGCGCTCAGGTCAGTCATAAACATGGCGTACGGACTGCCACTCGTCAAAGTGCCGGTGAGATTTACGATACTTTGGCCAGAAGCAATTGGCAATCCGCTTCCGACGGTTGCTGTTCGAGTTGTGCCCGACGAGGACGTCAAGTAAAGCTGGCTCCCGGCAATGAATACCTGCCGGATATTCGTCAGGCTCGAGTTCAGTTGCGTAGAGTTAGTCGCCCCGAGGGTCGCGAAACGGACACCGCCGGCACCTCCGCTAACCCAGAATGATGTCCCATCAACGCTGGCTCCTGCGCGCGGGTTTGAGCCGCTGGAGAAATCAGTGAGCACTGTGGATGTATCGATACTCAGATCGGGTGCAACGCGCCCGATGGTCCGACCCGTTGATGCCGACGTCGACGTCACGACACTAAATTGTGTCGGTATTGATGCGTCGTAGCCGGTGAGGACGAGATACCCGCCATCAGACGAACGCGTGAGAAGGCATTCGGACGAAGCGGTCCCGGAGGCCACGAGACGCTTGTTTGCGCCGCTCACCGTCGTTGGCATACCGACACTACGGACAAGCGCGCCTGCTGGCGTATATTCATCGAGGAAGACTGGGTTGCCGGTGTTGGCCAACAAAGAGACCCCATCGCCCATCCGGCAAACAACCACGTTGCCGGCAGCAAAGGCTAGTGGCGGCGCGGTTGCGGTCGCGGTTGCCGTAGGCGTTGCGGTCGCAGTAGGCGGAAATGGCG
>JBKJQK010000299.1:0-2575 GCA_046594095.1 Anaerolineae bacterium
AGCCCTGATTCTTGGTCCAGCTCCGGGCGGCAAAGCCGCTCGGGCTCTTGCTGGTAAACCAGCTCTGGCTGCGGAGGGTGGGTTGGGATTGATCACTCATGATGTGTGGGTTGAGAGAAAATGGATGCGAAATGACTTTAGCACGAGCGCCTGGTTTTCGGATCAGGCGACAATAAGCTCATCCGAGTCGAACGGCAGGCGCGTTTGCGCCCGAAGGACACAAACATGAAGACACAACCCGAACTGGCCGGCTTTTCGCCGGAACGCCTCTTGCGCTTAAGCGCTCTTTTGCAGGGCTACGTCGACCGCGGGGCTGTCACGGGCATCAGCGCCGCAATTGCCCGCAATGGAACGACGGCAGTTACGCAGACCTTCGGCTGGCTTGATCGCGAGGCCGGGATCCCCATGCGCGAAGACGCCATCTTCATGATCGCGTCGATGACGAAGCCCGTCACTGCCGTCGCCGCCATGACGTTGTATGAAGAAGGCAAGTTCGACCTTAACACGCCGATCGCGAAGTTCCTCCCGGCGTTCAACGATACGCGGGTCTTTGTCCGCGAGACGGACGGAAAACTCGAGATCGAGGATCTGCAGCGCGACATCACCTTCCGCCATCTCTTCACCCACACTGCCGGTCTGACCTATGGCTGGAACGACGATCCGATCGACCGGGAATATCGGGCGCTTGAGGCGCGCTGGAAAGCGGCCGGCACCCCCAGGACCAATCGACTGATGGCCGAAGAGTTTCCCAAGCTTCCGCTCGCTTACCAGCCGGGCACGCGCTGGGGCTATAGCTTCAGCATCGACCTGCTCGGCGCGCTCGTTGAGATCATCTCGGGCGTGCCGCTCGATGTGTTCTTCGAAGAGAGAATCTTTCGCCCGCTGGGCATGACGGACACGGCCTTTCATCTTCCTCCGGAAAAAGCTCACCGTCGGGCGATTGTGTATGGCCAGCTCGCGTCCGGGGAGGCATACCGCCGCCTGGATGAGCTTCAGCCGCCCGAGTCACCGCCCCCGTTTCTGTCGGGCGGCGGCGGATTGGTCTCGACCCTCGCGGATTACAGCCGTTTTGCGCAGATGCTGGCCGGCGGCGGCGCGCTGGATGGCGCACGGATCCTCAGCCCTTCGACGGTGGCGCTTTTCAGCCGGAACCAGATGGCGCCTGGGATCACACTGGGCGGCATGCACCCCCGTGATCTGCGCCACGCGGGCTACGGCTTCAGCCTCGGCACGCGGGTGCTGGTCAATGTCGCCGAGTCCGGTTGCGCGGGCAACTCCGGCGAATTCAGTTGGGACGGCGGGTACAACACCTACTTCTGGGTCGACCCGGCGGAAGCGATGTATGGCGTACTGCTACTTCAACGCAACCCGTATGCCGTGGTCAATCTGTCTAGAGAGTTCAAACAACTGACCTATCAGGCGCTTGTCGGCTAGTACGGCGACCACGCTTCGCATTACGCTTATGTACAACCCAAAACACTTCGAAGAACCCCGCCTCGACGTCATGCGCGCGCTGATCGAAGCCCGTCCGCTTGCGACGCTGGTGACCCTCTCCCCGGCCGGCTTGAGCGCCAACCACATCCCGCTGCACTTGCGTGACGACGGCTCGCCGTATGGTGTGCTGGTTGGCCACGTGGCCCGAGCCAACCCGATCTGGAAGGACTACCGACCCGACGTGGATGCGCTGGCGATCTTTCAAGGGCCGAACGCCTACATTACCCCCAGCGACTACGCGACCAAGCGGGAGACCGGCAAGGTTGTCCCGACCTGGAACTATGCCGTCGTGCATGCCTCGGGCCCGCTCCGGGTGATCGACGAGCCGGGCTGGGTGCGGGCGCAACTGGAAGCCCTCACCGAGCAGAACGAAGCCCAATTTGCCGAGCCCTGGCAGGTCAGCGACGCGCCGCTGGATTACACCGGCACGCTCATCGGCGCCATCATCGGGATTGAGATCCCGGTCGCCCGGCTCACCGGCAAGTGGAAGGTCAGCCAGAATCAGCCCGAAGCGAATCGCTCCGGCGTGATCGCTGGCCTCAGCGCGCGGGGCGACCTGGAGGCCACGGCGATGGCGGCCCTGGTCCACGAGCGCTCAAAATCTGAACGCGCGTGATATCCTCCCGCGGGCATTTAACCGCAGACACAAACAGGGAAAAAGCATGATTTACCAACTTCGCGTGTATTGGGCCGCGCCGGGCAAGATTGACAACCTCAACACCCGCTTTCGCAACGTGACGTTGCCGTTGTTCGCCCGGCACCAGATGAAGATCGTCGGCTTTTGGACGCCGGAGCCGCGGACCGTGGATAGCGGCGACCTGGTCTACATCCTGGCCTTCGCCGATCTTGCCGCCTGCGACGCGGCCTGGACGGCCTTCCGGGCCGACCCCGAGTGGCAGGCCGGCAAGGCGGCCAGCGAGGCCAGCGGCCCGATCATGACCAAACTGACGAACCTGATGATGAACCCGACCGACTACTCGCCTCTAAAGTAGGCGCTCCGCGAAGGTCGGTCCCTGAGCGGTGCGGAATACCGCGCGGCCTGGGAATCCGGGCCAGTCGAAGGGCCGATCCCGCGCACGCA
>JBKJQK010000317.1:0-6640 GCA_046594095.1 Anaerolineae bacterium
GCGGACGGTCTGGCCTGGAGCAGGCGAACCTCCGAAGAGAGACTCAAAGATGGACGAGGGGTCGAAGCCACCCGCGGCGGCGCCGCCACCGTGCTGAGACTGGCGAAACATCTCCGACCAATCCATGCCGCCCGCCCCCGCCGGACCACCGCCGGCCTGTTGCATGCGCTCGTAGTTGGCTCCAAACTGGTCATACATCTTGCGCTTCTGCGGATCGGACAGCGTCTCATACGCGCTATTGATCTCTTTGAAACGCTCCTCGGATTGCTTATCGCCCTTGTTCACATCCGGGTGGTGCTGGCGGGCGAGCTTTCGAAAGGCCTTTTTGATGGCAGCTGCGTCTGCATTCCGCTCTACACCGAGGGTTTTGTAATAGTCCTTGACGGGCATTCGTAAGATGACTCCAGCGGCGATTGTATCCCTGAACGCGCGGCCGATGCAGCGCGCGGCCAGCGCCGGCAACGGCGCGAATCCCATCACGCGGGCTCATTTGAGTACCGTACAATCGTTGCCGGTTCCATGATAGAAGTCAATCGACTTGATCTCCTCCAAAGCCACTTCGGCCTGGCGAGTTTCCGCCCAGGGCAGGAGGAGGCCATTGAGCACGCCCTGGCGGGCCGGCACGCGCTGGTTGTCATGCCCACCGGAAGTGGAAAAAGCCTGATATTTCAGTTCTGCGCGGTCGCAGAGCCGGGCACCACGTTGGTTATCTCGCCGCTGATTGCGCTGATGAAAGACCAGGTGGACGCCCTGCAGCGGCGCAACATTCCGGCCACCTTCATCAACAGCGCGCTATCGACTGAGGAGCAATCCAAACGGATCCAGGCCATGGCGTCCGGGCGCTACAAGCTGGTCTATATTGCGCCGGAGCGTCTGCGCAGCCCGGCCTTTGTCGCCGCGCTCCAACGCACAACGATCTCGCTGCTTGCAATTGACGAGGCGCATTGCATCTCGCAATGGGGCCACGATTTTCGGCCGGATTATCTGGCCCTCGGAAATGCCCGGGAAATGCTCGGCAGCCCAACAACGCTGGCGCTGACGGCGACGGCCACACCCGAAGTGCAGAACGACATTCTGGCCCAATTGCGCCTGCCCGATGCCGAGCGGGTGATCACCGGGTTTCAGCGGCCCAACCTGGTCTTTCATGCCCGGCTCACACCCGACCTGCGCTCGAAGACGGCTGTGGTCCGCAAGGTGCTGGGCGCGGTCAAGGGCGCCGGAATCATTTACGTCGGCACGCGCCGGGACGCCCAAGAGCTCAACGCGACACTGGAGACAGAGTGGAAGGTGCCGTCATTCATTTATCACGGCGGGATGGAAAAGAGCGAGCGGAGCGTGATGCAGGACGCGTATCTGAATACGCCCAACGCTGTAATGATTGCTACCAACGCATTTGGCATGGGCGTCGATCGCCCGGATGTTCGTTTCGTCGCCCACTTCTCCATCCCTGGCTCGCTCGAGGCGTACTATCAGGAGGCCGGCCGCGCCGGCCGGGACGGCAAACTCGCCCAGTGCATGCTGCTGTACGCGCCGCAAGACCGGAATCTCCAGGAATGGTTTATCGAAAACGACGCCCCGTCGCAGAATGAACTCATTTTTCTGCGCAAGGTGATTGCCGGGCGCGCCCGCGAAGGGGTTGCCACCGTTTCGGTCGACGAATTGCTATCCGTCACCCGGATGTTTGAAGTCAAGCTTCGGGTTGGGCTTTCGCAACTCGAGCGCGCGGGCGCGCTGACCCGCATTGACCGATCTGGGGCCGGGACAAGTTTTACGGTCGGCGACCTCACTGAGGAAATGCTCAAACAGACGCAGGCCGACGTGAGCATGCGCCGGGCTCACAAGCGCGCACAGCTCGCAAAAATGATCTCCTTCGCGGAAACAACTACCCGGTGCCGGCAACAGATGCTGATCGAGCACTTTGGAGACACAAGCGCGATCACGTCAAGTCCGTGCTGCGACTTCCACATCCGGGTTTCGCGGGGAGAGCCCCACCCCGACATCGCCGGCGCGGTCGCAAGCAAAACCAGTCCTGCCCCGGGACCGAAGATCGACACCGTGATTGAAACGGGCCGGCTGTTTAAATCGGGTCTGACCTTGCGCGAAGTGGCGGCCGAACGCGGACTGACGCCATCGACCATCTACCACCATGCCGCCCAGCTAATCGCGGATGGGACACTCGATCTCCGATTGCTGGTGGCTGAAGAAACAGAGACCCTGATCCGTGGCGCAATCACGAAAGTCGGATCTACGGAACGCATCGCGCCCGTGAAGGCCGAGCTACCCGACCGGATCGACTACGGCGAAATCCGGTGCGTGCTGGCCATGCTCGGGCGGGCCAAACGGCCATTGCCCGAACAGGCTGACGGCGCCCCGGCCTTGCCGCAGATTCCAGGAGTCCAGGCAACCTCACCCTCCCCATGAGGCGTCCGGACAGCCGCGGCCGGCTGGACAATCCGCCTCTTACAAATGGATTCACTTTGAAAGACAAAATTGTCATCGTTACGGGCGCTACGAACGGGATCGGACTCGATGCCGCGCGCGCCCTGGCCCGTCAGGGCGCAACCACCCACATTGTCGGGCGGAGCGCCACCAAGCTTGATGAGAGTGTCAGCGCGATCAAGGCGTTCGCCGGGCATGAGCGTGTGTTCGCCTGGCAGGCCGACCTGTCAAGCCAGCAGCAAATCCGGGTACTGGCGGCGGACCTCCGCGTCTCGATTCCGCGCATCGATGTTCTGCTGAACAACGCGGGGGCCATCTTCTCGACCCGCCAGGAATCGCCGGATGGGATTGAGCTCACCTGGGCACTAAATCACCTGGGCTACTTCCTCCTGACCAGTTTGCTTCTGGATGCAGTCAAAGCCGCGCCCGCCGGCCGGATCGTAAACGTGTCGTCGGTCGCTCACCTGAGGGGCCGGATCAATTTTGCGGACGTCGAGTTGCAATCGGGCTACTCTGGCTTCAAAGCGTATTCTCAATCGAAACTGGCCAACGTGATGTTCACCTATGCGCTGGCCCGGCGTCTCACAGGAAGTCGGGTGACGACGAATGCCGTTCATCCGGGCGTGGTCGCGACTGGGTTTGGCCGAAATGGTAACGGTGTGATGAACCTCGTGATAGGCACCCTTTCGACGTGGTTTGGCCGCACGTCCGAGATGGGCGCAACAACGTCGACGTATCTGGCAAGCTCACCCGAGGTTGACGGCGTCACGGGCCAGTACTTCGCCGACCGCAAAGCCGTCAAGTCCTCTGCCGCTTCGCACGATGAGGCGGCTCAAGAACGGCTTTGGGCGCTCAGCGAGACGCAAGTCGGGATGGGTACAATCGCGCCGCCCGGAGATTCCGCATGAACATCTTCAACAAAATATTCACCATCCTGACCCTCATCATCGGCCTGATCACCGGTATTTTGGCATTCCTTTTTCCACAGACAGCCCTGGCGGCCGTAAATGGCCTGGCGGCGAGCTTCCACACCAGCTATTTTCCGGGTTCGGAGGGCCTCGCCCGGGTCCTCGCGCGGGCTCCCCTCGCGATTGCGCTGGTCGCGGTGATTGTTAGCGTACTTTTCCTGGAGTTTCAGGCGCCCCGCTCCAACACGATTGAGGTCGCCCGGGCAACGGGTGGAAAGTTGCGCGTCACGACCTCGTCGGTGGAAAGCAAAATCCTGCAAGCGGTAAACGCAATGCCAGACGTCCTTTCGTCCAGGGTCCGGGTTGCCACCCGCGGCACGGCGATCACCGCCCACATCGAGACGGTCACTCCCGACACCATCGATATCCTGGCAAAGGGCGATGAAATCGCGGGCGGGGTGCGAAGTGTGGTCCAGGAACAGCTTGGCCTTAAAATGCAAGACAAGCCGCACGTCGTCATCAAACCGACGCGGGTGAAGGCCCGCCCGAACAGCGGCGGTCCGCTCACGCGGTTTGGCAAGCGGAACGACCAATCGTCAGCGGGAATGGGCAGGAAATAGCGTGTCAGGGAACCACACCCTCGCCGTCTCGGCGCTGGTCGAGAGCATTCTTTACGCCACGGGCGAGCCTGCGGCGGTTTCGGCGATTGCGGTCGCGCTTGACGTGAGCGTCCAGGATGTCGAAGACGCGCTCGAGAGCCTAAACATTTCCTATGCCGGACGGGGGGTGCGCATCCAACGCCAGGGTAACAAAGCCCAGTTAGTCACCGCGCCCGAAGCGGCCGAGCGCGTCCAGCGGTTTCTCGGCCTCGAATCCACCAACCGCCTCTCGACCGCGGCGCTCGAAACGCTGGCCATCATCGCCTACCGACAACCCGTGACAAAGCCACAAATCGAGATGCTCCGCGGTGTGAACTGTGATGGTGTCATGGCAACCCTTGAGGCCCGCAATCTCGTTCAAGAGCTCGGGCGGGCCGAGACTGTGGGCCACCCGATGCGCTATGGCGTTTCGTTCGAATTCCTCCAGTATTTCGGCCTGCGAGGAACTCATGAACTGCCCGCCGTTGAGAACCTTGCGACGCTGCCGAGCACGGATAGTCCCCAAGCGTCCGGCCTCTTGTCGCCCGCAAACGAGGCTCCCCGCGACCCAGACCCCGCCGAACAAGCGCTGTTGCCGATGGGCAACATGCCCGATGCTGCCGCGCCAGCGGAGGCGAATAGCCCATGAAGCCCCAGCGTTATCTCGCCGCGGCTGGCCTCGGCTCGCGCCGAACCTGCGAGGCGCTTATCAAAGATGGCCGGGTAACAGCCGGCGGAAGCGTTGTCACCTTCAACATGGAGCTCGAGGCCGCCGACGATGTCCGGGTGGATGGCCGGCGGATTGGCACACAGTCTGCGTCGGTCTATGTGATCTTGAACAAGCCCGCCGGATTCATCTCGGATCGTGGCGCGCCGGGCGCAAAGAGCGCGCTGGACCTGGTCGAAACGAGTGTAAGGCTTTTTGCCGTAGGCCGCCTGGACTCGGACGCGACCGGCCTGTTGCTTTTGAGCAACGACGGCGAGTTGACCTATTCCCTCACCCACCCCAAGTTCGAGCACGAAAAGGAATACCGGGTACTGGTGGATGGCGAGCCGAATGCGCACGTCTTGTCGCAATGGCGGCAGGGAATCCTGCTTGAGGGCGAAGACCGGCCGACCGCGCCCGCAAAAGTCCGGATCGTCAAAGGCCAGCCCACGGGAGGCGACACATGGCTTGCGATCGTGATGCGCGAGGGCCGCAAGCGTCAGATCAAACGGGTCGGGCGGGCGCTGGGCCATCCGGTCCGGGCGCTGGAGCGGATTCGGATCGGCCCGCTTCGGCTGGGCGACTTGCCGCTCGGGCAGTGGCGACATCTCACAATCGAGGAAGTCGCGGCATTGAAAGGAGAAGGATGAAAATCGCCATTGACGGGCCGGCGGGCTCGGGCAAGAGCACCATTGGGGCGGCCCTGGCACGCAAGCTCGGGTTTTTGTATTTTGACACCGGGGTGATGTACCGGGCGGTTACCCTGGCGGCGCTTCGGCACGGAATCCCGCTCGATGAGCTGCCAATGGTGGCCGATGTGAGCCGCAAGGTCCTGATCGAGGTGGCGCAACCCACCGCCAACGATGGGCGCCAATACACGGTTCTGCTTGATGGCGAAGATGTGACCTGGGCGCTCCGCTCGCCCGAGGTCGACTCCAGCGTCTCGATCCCGTCGGCCAACCCAGGCGTGAGGCACGCGATGGTCCTCCAGCAACGGCGAATCGCCGCGCCGGGGAATCTTGTGATGGTGGGGCGCGATATCGGCACGGTGGTGCTGCCGGATGCCGAGGTGAAGATCTTTTTGACGGCCACAGTCGAAGCGCGGGCCCTGCGCCGGCATGTGGAGCAGCAGGCCCGCGGGCGTTCCAGCAACTATGACGAAGTGCTGGCCTCGATGCGTGAGCGCGACCGGCTCGACACGGAGCGGGCCGAGTCTCCGCTGCGCCCGGCCGACGATGCCATAACAATTGACTCGACGGGCCTTGCGCCTGCGGAAGCGCTGGAATACTGCGTTGCCGCTTATGAGCAGCGAGTGGGCGTGGGCGCAACAACCACCCCGATGTAAGCCGATAAGGCACGCCGAACTCTTGGGGCAGAGGGGCAATGCTGGGGGTCACGGCCTGCGGACCGATTGATTTTCGACACGCAAGAAAGGGCAACTTTTTCCCGCACCGGCAGATAGACTCCGGACATGCCTAATCCTGTTTCCACCCGCTCGATCGCCATCACTTCTCTGGCCACGGCTGCCGTGGTCGCCCTCTCAATAGCTTCCGGTAGCGCGCATTCAGCGCCGGTGACGCCGGAGTCCACGCTTGTCCAGTCTTTGAAGCCGGCTCGGGCGGCGGGAAGTTTTTGCGCGACCGTGGATGCAAAGCATATTGTCCGCTCGACGGCGGATATCAACCCGTTATTTGCCTCCGGCCGGCACGCCCAATCGGATGCGATGCGCTACCAGATCGAGGATGTTACCCTTGACGAGCGAACCCCTCCGGGTCTCGATCAACACCCAAAGCGCAGGCCATCCGATTGGCGATCGTTCGGCCGCGATCGGGCGCGACTTCCTTGTGGCCAATGGCGAAGCCAACGAGTGATCCGGGGATGCCGGGGTGCGGACCATTGGCCCAAGGAAGTCGCGCCCGATCGCGGCCGAACGATCGCCAATCGGATGG
>JBKJQK010000342.1:0-3190 GCA_046594095.1 Anaerolineae bacterium
TTGGCCCGAAAGAATCGCGGCGATAGAGACAGTTATGCAACAGAGTGCGGCGGTCGCACCGAGGGGGCGCATTTTCCGTAGCGGAAGGCACAATGGCCATCCCCGCTCGATTATCGAGAAAACGCGGGAAGCACCGGCTCCCCGCGCAGATTCGTCCTATTTGGGCGAGATCACCATCAGCATCTGACGCCCTTCGAGGCGCGGATGGGCTTCGACCTTGGCGACCGCGGCCGTATCCTCCGCGACGCGTTGCAGAACCGCCATGCCAAGCTGGTTGTGCGCCATTTCGCGCCCGCGGAAGCGCAGGGTCATCTTGACCTTGTCGCCCTCCTCCAGGAACTGGAAAACCTTCTTCATCTTGGTCTGATAATCGTGATCGTCGATGTTCGGACGCATCTTGATCTCTTTGATCTCCTGCGTCTTCTGCCGCTTGCGCTGCTCGTTGGCCTTTTTCTGCGCTTCATATTTGAAACGGCCGATATCGAGATATTTGGCAACAGGCGGATCGGCGCCGGGGCTGATCTCAACCAGGTCGAGTCCAACCGAAGCGGCCTGCTCGATCGCTTCCTTGGTGAACATTACGCCGAGGTTTTCGCCATTCTCGTCGATCACACGCACCTTGGGGACGTTGATGAACTCGTTGTAGCGGGGGCCGGTGAACGCGGGCGGCGACATCGATCGGCGTTGATTGGGCGGGGGTATAGTCTCGTCTCCTAGGGTTGATGTTCAGCCGCGACCTAAGCCTTCGCGGCAAAGATGGAAAGGCCCGCGCGCTGGCGCGGTTCCATTTTCGCGCGCTCTGTGGCGGCGTGGCGTCAGTGCAGCCACCAGCGGATCAGGCCCGTGACCAGTGCCAGCGCCGCGACCGACGCTGCCCAGATTCCTGCCAGCCACGCAAAACGGACCCACCATCGCGGGTCGCTCCCGTCGTCTATGTCATGGGGCGGCCGACTCAATGATAGCCGCCCTCGCCGACCTTGCCGCGGAACACCCAATAGGCCCAGCCGGTGTAAATCAGGATGATCGGCATGATGATGACGGTGCCGGCCAGCATGAAGATCTGGCTCCGCTCGGGGGCCGCGGCATCCCAGATGGTGATGCTGGTCGGGACGACATAGGGCCACATGCTGATCCCCAGTCCGATCATGCCGAGCAAAAAGATCGCGAGCGCGATCAGGAAGGGCAAGTAACGGCGGCGCTTCTTCAGGCTTCGCGCCAGCGCAAAGAACAGTATCCCGCTGATTACCGGTACGTTGGCCGTAAACAGGATGTCGGGCATGTGGAACCAGCGCCGCCAGTAGCCGGCGTCGAGCAGCGGCGTGTAAAGGCTCACCGCGATCATCAAAGCGAGAACCGTCCACCCTGCCTTGGTGGCAAGGCGGTAGGCGTGGTCCTCGGCACGGCCACCGACCTTCATCACCAGGAAGCAGGCGCCGAGCAAGGCATAGCCGGCGACGACGCCAGCCCCGGTGAGCAGCGAATAAGGCGATAGCCAGTCGAGCCACCCGCCGGCATAAGCGCGGCCCGAGACTTTCACGCCCTGGAGCAGCGCGCCCAGAATCATTCCCTGACTCATCGCCGCGATCAGCGCGCCGGCGGTAAAGGCGAAGTCCCAGAAACGCTGATGACGCGGATCGCGCCAGCGGAATTCGAACGCCACCCCGCGGAACACCAGGCCGAGCAGCATGGCGATGATCAGCGGATAGGTCGCCGGCAGGATGATCGCATAGGCCAGCGGGAAGGCAGCAAACAGGCTGCCGCCGCCAAGCACGAGCCAGGTCTCGTTGCCGTCCCACACGGGGGCAATGGCGTTCATCGCCTGATCGCGTTCCTCTCCCCTTGCGAAAGCCGGGAAGAGAATGCCGATGCCCAGGTCGAACCCGTCCATCACGACGTACATGAAAACCGCAAAAGCGACGATGAATGCCCAGACGCTGGTGAGGTCGAGGGCCATCCCCATCACTCCGCCTCCCCGGCCAACGGCAGCGCCTCGCCACCCTGCCCACCGGTCGGATTCTGAGTCGGCCCGGGGGTGAGCCCAGCGCTTCGCAGCGGCGCGCGTTCGGCGATCTCGATACCGCTTTCATCTGTGTGCGGCGGCCCCGCCATCAATTTCAAGATGTACCACACCCCGACCCCGAACACCGCGAAATAGACCAGCACGAACGCCGCCAGCGATGCCGCCACGGCCGACGCGGCGATCGGACTGGCACTGTCGGCGGTGGTCAACAGGCCATAGACCGTCCACGGCTGGCGCCCCGCCTCGGTCGTCACCCAGCCGGCGATCACCGCGATGAACCCGGCCGGCCCCATGACTAGCGCCGCGACGTGCAGCGGGCGCCATTCGTAGAGTTTATGCCGCCATCGCGCGACCAGACTCCATATTCCCAGGCCGAATATCAGGAAGCCGATCCCGACCATGATCCGGAACGACCAGAACAGGATCGCCACCGACGGCTGGCGATCCATTGGGATGGTGTCGAGTCCGGCCAGCGGGGCGTCGAGATCATGCTTGAGGATCAGGCTCGACAGCCTTGGAATTCCGACCGCGTAATCGAGCCGCTGCTTGGCCTCGTCGGGAATGCCGAACAGATAAAGGGGCGCGCCGTGCGGATGGCTGGTGTAATGGCCTTCCATCGCCATCACCTTGGCCGGCTGGTATTTCAGCGTGTTGAGTCCGTGCGCATCCCCGGCGAGGATTTGCACTGGCGCGACCAGCGCGGCCATCCACATCGCCATCGAGAACATCTTGCGGGCGTGGCCGTTGGCGCTGTCCCTGAGCAAATGCCACGCCCCGACCGCGCCGACGACGAGGGCGGTCGTCAGATAGGCGGCGATGACGGTGTGGACCAGGCGATAGGGGAAGCTCGGGTTGAAAATGATCGCCGGCCAGCTTGGCCCGGGGAGAAACTGCCCGTTTGCGCCGATGACATAGCCGGCCGGGGTGTGCATCCAGCTGTTGGCGCTCAGGATCCAGAACGCCGAAATGACGGTGCCGAGCGCGACCATCAGCGTCGCCGCGAAATGCAGCCCCTTGCCGACCTTCTTCATGCCGAACAGCATGACGCCCAAAAACCCGGCCTCGAGGAAAAAGGCGGTCAGCACTTCATAGGCCATCAACGGCCCGATCACGCCGCCGACCTTGTCCGAGAACACCGACCAGTTGGTGCCGAACTGGTAGGACATGACG
>JBKJQK010000343.1:0-7692 GCA_046594095.1 Anaerolineae bacterium
TCGATATACTCCATTTCAACCATGCTCGTTCTCATCGTCATGATTTGCGCGCTCAACGAACGGGATTCGATTGCGAACGTCATCCGGTCCATCCCGCGCGTCATCTCGGGCGTCACCCAAGTCAAGGTCGTCGTCGTCGACGATGGCTCGACCGACGACACCGGCGCGGTTGCGCTGGCCGCCGGGGCCGACAAAGTCGTCCGACACATCCATCGCCGGGGCCTGGCCCGCGCCTTTCAGACCGGCATCGATGAGGCCCTCGCCATGGGCGCCGACATCATCGTCAATATCGACGCCGACGGCCAGTATCTGGGCGAGGACATCCCGGCCTTGATCGCGCCCGTGCTCGCTGGCGCCGCCGACATCGTCATCGGGGATCGGCGCGCCAGCGCGCTGGCCCATTTCTCGCCCGTCAAGCGCTCCTTTCAATTGTTTGGAAGCAGAGTTGTGCGAGTGGCCTCGGGTTTGAAAGTCAGCGATGCCGTTAGCGGCTTTCGGGCCTATTCACAGGAAGCAGCCTTGCGCCTGTTCGTCGCGCCGCTCTTCTCCTACACCGTGCAAACCCTGGTGCAGGCCGGCAAACTCGGGCTGGCCGTCACCAGCGTCCCAATCACCGCCCGCGAAACCACCCGCCCTTCCCGGCTGCAAAAAAACATGGCCGATTTCATGTTTCAGCAGACCGTGGTGTTGATGCGAACCTATGTGGCTTATGAGCCGGTCAAGACCTTTCTGGGGATTGCCGCGCCCTTCCTGCTTGCCGGCGCAATTCTGATCGGGCGTGTGATTCTCCTTGGCCTGGCCCGGAATGGCCAGTTCGCCAATGTGCCTTCCCTGGTGGCTGGCTCCATCGCCCTTGTCATCGGCCTGTTGTTGTGCGTCACCGCTCTGATCGGCGATCGGATCCGCGAGAACCGCCGTCTGCTTGAAGAGCTCTTGTTCCGGCAACGCAAATCCCAGCTTCCACGCTGAACGCGCGTCTTCCCCCAGACTCCGGCGCCCGCTGTCAGCCAGGTGTCAGCTTCATTTTGTCGTTCGCTTCATACAGTGAACGGCAGTATGAAGACCCATTCCTCATCGCTCCATGCCGCGCGGCTCGCCCTGTGCGCGGCCCTCATCGCCGCAAGCGCGCCGGCCCGGGCCGGCCAAACTGCGCCGGCCGCGCCGCCCATCGTCCTGATCAGCGCTCTGCACTACAGCGGCCGCGACGGCATCAATGACGAGGCCGTTCAACTCGTCAACGCCTCGGCGTCGCCCGTCACGCTGAACGGCAACTGGTCGCTCATCGACAGCGGCGGGCGCGCCCGGAGCTTCCCATCCGCTGGTATCACCCTCGCGGCTGGACAGCGCGCCTGGGTGGCCCGGAATTCCGCCGCGTTTGCGCTGCAATTCGGCGCGCAGCCCGCCTACACCTTTGGCCAGATGACGGGCGCCGATCTTGCCTTCCCCAATCACGGCGGATCGCTGCAACTCCTGCAGGTGACCAGCGACACGCTGGACTCGGCAAACATCAGCGGCGGAGCCTGGCCGGCCGGGACCGCCTCGCCGGAGTACCGAAGCATGGAACGAATCGACCCATCGCTGCCCGATACGCCGGGCAACTGGACGACGGCCTGGGTGACCGAGACCATCGCCTTTGACGGATACGGCAACACCATCCAGGGCACGCCGGGCGCGCCGAACACGCGGGTTGCCGCCGGGCTGGTCACCCCCACCGCATCGAGCGGGCGAAGCGTGGTCATCAACGAGATCGCCTGGGGTGGGACCTCGGCAAGCAGCACCCATGAGTGGATCGAGCTCTACAACAACCTGACCTCAACCGTGGCGATTACCGGCTGGCAGCTCAGGATCGGAGCAAGCGCCGTGACGCTGGCGGGCATCATCGGGCCACGCGGTTTCTTCCTGATCCAACGCAGCATTGCCACGTTCAGCGAGGGCGCGGCCGCGCAACAAACCGCGTCGTTCTCGTTGAGCAATAGCGGGGCCGCGCTCCGGCTGGTCGATGAGCGCACCCGGGTCGTTGATACGCTGGTCTATGGAGACGGTGGCGCGGTCGCGGGTTGGTCGGGCCCGCCGCTGCAGCCCTACACCATCGATGGCGTGCTGGGCGCCGACGGACAGGCGCTCGCCCGGAGGTCCGGAACCGATGGCTTGCCGGTCGCCGATACCAACAGCGCGCAGGGCTGGCTGAGCGATCCGGATGACCCGCTTGACGGGCGGCGCCCTGTGTTTCCCGGCTGGTCGCTCGACGCGCTCGGCGCGCCCGTCGCCGGTTCGAGCGCGCTCACCCTGGCCATCGCCCCGGACGGCAGCTTCGAAGCGCTATCCGCCGCGCTTGCGGCTGCTGAAAGCACCATCGACATCGAGGTCTACACCTTCGATCACACCCATCTGGCCGAGCTGCTGGCGGACAAGATCCGCGCGGGCGTCCGTGTCCGAGTCCTGCTGGAGGGCGCGCCGGTCGGCGGAATGCCCAACCAGGAGCGCTATGCCTGCCAGATTCTGAGCGGGGTGAGCGCGAGCAGCGGCTGCTGGTATATGCGCAGCGATTCGGCCCGCAACATCGTGGCCCGCTACAAGGCCCTGCACGCCAAGTTCGCCATCATCGACGGGCAGCAGGTCGTCATCGGGTCCGAGAACTTCGGCGCCAACGGCTTCCCCGACGACGACAAGCGCGATGGCACCCTCGGCCAGCGCGGGACGCTGGTGATCGTCGACGGGTCGGCCCTGGTCGCGCGGGCGAGGGCGGTCTTCGACGCGGACTTCAACTACCTGATGCGCGACATCTGCCGTTTTGGCGACGCGGATTGCCCCATGGGAGCGCCGCCAGTGAACTATATTCCGATCACCGTAACCGGCGGGGTGAGCTACACCGCGCGCTTCACCCAGCCGCTCGCGCTGGTCAGCCCGGTCATGGTCGAACTGAACACGTCGCCGGAGAACACCCTTCGCCGGGCCGGCGGGCTGATCGGCCTGATCGACGCGGCGGGCGCGGGCGACGAGATCGTGGCCGAGCAGCTCAATGAGCCGCTGCACTGGGGCGCGACCACGAGCAATCCCACGGCCGACCCTAATCCTCGGCTGGAGGCGCTGATCGGCGCGGCCCGGCGCGGCGCGCGGGTGCGCCTGCTGCTGGACGGTTTCTATGACGACGCCGACCGGCCGCGCAGCAATGCCGGCACAGCGGCGGCCTTGAACGCGCTGGCCCGGGCGGAACGGCTCGATCTGCGGGCCGCGCTCGGCAATCCGACCTCCCACGGGATTCACAACAAACTCGTCCTCGCCCGGGTGGGCGGACGCATGGTCGTCCACCTTGGTTCGTGGAATGGCAGCGAGGTCAGCGCGAAGGTCGATCGTGAGATGACGGTCCAATTCGAATCGGCCGGGGCCTATACCCGGTTGCGAGAAATGTTCGAGTCCGACTTCTGGAACTCCCAGCCGCTGTTCTTTCCAAGAGTGATGAGCAATTGGTCGCCCCCGCGCTATCACCTGCTGATCAGCGAGATCCTGTTCAACCCCGTCGGCGCGGATGAAACGGGCCGGGAGTGGGTCGAGGTCTACAACCCATCTCCGCAGGCCGTGAGCCTGGCCGAGTACAAGATCGGCGACGCGGAGTTCGCCGGGCGGAGCTACAACGAGGGAATGTATCGATTTCCCGCCGGCGCAATGATTCCGGCCGGGGGAGTGATCGTGATCGCCACGGACGCGGCCAAGTACCAGAGTGATTGGGGCCGCCGGGCGGACTTCGAAATTGGCGGTTATGACGCGACTGTGCCGGATTTGATCGCATACACGGCCTGGAGCACAGGCACACTGGCGCTTGGCAATGGCGGAGACCAGATTCTGCTGCTTGGGCCAGGCGATGTCGTCATTGACGCCGCGCAATGGCTGACGACGACACTGGCCGGAACGGCGCCCTATGCGCTGCCGGTGGGCGCCAACCACACCCTGCAGCGCTGGCCGCCCGGACAGGATTCCGACAACTGCGCCATCGATTTCCGCGACCAGGCCGTGCCCAGTCCGGGCAGCGTGCCCTAGGAAAAATGTCTGAGCCCGGATTCGATCGTTGAGACGATCAAATCCGGGCTCAGACACAGGAGGACAAACGCCGGATCAGTCGGCCAGACCGCTGACATCCTCAGCGATCATGGCGGCAGCCCCAAAGTCCTGCGGCTGGCGATGCTGTTCAAGCAGGGTGACGTGCTTCGCGACAGCGGCCCGGGTGTCGCCGACGCCGAGCCGCCTGAACAACAGTTCGAAGCGCTCCGTCAGGGCATGGCGCACCTTGGCCCGCTCGTCCTCACTCAGGTGCCACATCTGCTTCTTGAACGGGCCAATGGCCTTCTTCCGGGTCTTGTAGAGAAACTGCTCATCGGTGTCCTTCGGCTTGCGCTCGTCAAGGGCGTTCTTGAACAGCCAGGCATTTACTTCCTTATTGAAATCATCCGGAAGCTGATCGAAGAGCATGGTCTGGAAAGCGGTCGCCAGATGGACCTCGATCGCCTCAGATTCGACGAACGTGCCAAACGCGGCCTCCGGCAGAGTGCTGGCGCCATGCTGGACGGCGCCACCCATGCCGTGCTGACGCGCCTCGATGGACAGCTCATGAAGGGTCTTGAAGTCGATCGTCACTTCGGCGATGCTGCCATCGGGGAGAACAACGCCACCGTGGGACGTGCCGGTCTGAATGCTGATCTTGCTGATACCGGGCTTGTGCTTGATCAGAGGCTCGTAGCCATCCATGAAGGCCCGCATCTCGTGGATATCACTGTTCTTCTGGCCGACTTCGCCAATTTCGCCGCCGAGGGAGACGGTGATGCCCGCGGGCGTCAGGGCGCGAATGTAATCGCTGAACATGGCGCACAACTCATAATTGAGGCGTTGCTGTTCAATCAGCGTGGTCTTGCTGAGATCCACCAGCGTCGACGAATCGATGTCGATGTTGTAGAAACCGGCGGCCACGGCGTCGGCCATCAGCTTCTTGAGCCCGGCGATTTCGGCATCGCGGCTGGCCGGATCGGCGTACTTCTTCGCATTGACCTGAAAGTGGTCGCCCTGGACGAACAGCGGACCGCGGAAGCCTTCCTTGATGGCGGCTGCGAGCAGCACGCACACATACTCCTGCGGCGTCTGATTCGTATAGGTCATCTCGCTGCGGGCGATTTCGAAGATAAAGGCGCCCACATTGAGGCGAACGACAGCGGCCAGGGCGGCCCGGGCCGAATCGTAGGCCATGGCCCGGATGTTCATCGCCGGTGTGGTGAATGTGTGCGGCAGTTTGCCCTCGCCGCGCGCCACATACAACTCGTGAATCGAGGCGGGCCGGATTCCGAGCGTTTGGGCCGCCTCCCAGATCAGCCAGCGAGAAGCCGCCTTGCGGGCGTCGTCGCCAAAGACCGCGAGCGATACGAGCGCGTCGATGCCGCGCTCGCGCAGCACTTTCTCGTCGCGCACGACAACATGGCCGCCCTTGACCTCGAGGGCGTTGCTGGCGGCGACTAACAGGGTTTGCAGAGTCTCATTCATGGTATTTATGGGTTGCGCCGAGGCCATCGTCCCGCGCCGCTATCGCGACAGAGGGGGCGCGGCGCCTCGGCAATGCGATGAGTCGCAGCGCTGAGGCTGGACACAGTTGGGCGCCATCTTGGGCACGTACCATCCTACTTTATCACCCGGGATAATGAATCAGCCAACTGTCCAGCCGTGTGGCCAGTTCGCGGGCCGAACGCCAGTCGTATACTCGCGCCGATGTCTTGCGCCAGGCGCCTGTTCTTCCTGCAATACGCCATTCAGGCGGCGGATCAGACCGCCTCGTCGAGGTAGACGGGCTCGAGCGGCGCATCCCGGCCCAGCAACGCGAGCGTCGCTTCAAGCACGCGACGCTGTTGAGCCACGTCGTCGGGCCGGCCGATCGTCGAACCTCGCCCGAGCTTTGTATACGTGGCGCGCGGCGGCTTGATGGGCACGCAGCGGTCCGCATTCCAACTCGTCAATGTGGTGGCGATGCCTTCCAATTCAAGCGCCCTGGAAATCAGTCCCACGGACTGAACGCACAACGGTCAGGCAGGCACGAGCAGCGCCGCATCCGCGCCGAGCGCCTTCACATCCCGGACGATCAAAGGGATGGTCTCATCGATGACGCGGCCGAGGTCTGGCTGGTAGCCCCCGAAACTGATGACGTCATCGGCCAGAGCGCCGATCAAACCCGCGCTGATCATCTCATCAAGCCGGCGGATGGGGAGCAAAACATCCGGGTCAGCATCCACGGCGGCGTGGTCGTAGTGTTCGTGGGCATACGCGATGTCTCGAATGGGTGAGCAAACCGGCAAACGGCGGATCGAGTAGTCGCCGTATGGGTTGGGCGCGTCAAAGGGGCGCTGGGATGCCGGCAAGTAGGCCCCCGCCGACGAGATCAGGACAAGACGCGCATGGGGCAGGTCAACCGCCTTCCCCGAAATGGAGTGCTCATTGGCGGGGCGTTGATACTTCTTCCAGTCCAGTTTCCCGGTCGCCTCCGCGATGGCAAGCCAGCCCGAGCGGAAGTTCGCTTCCCAGGCAATTCGGTTTTCGAGGATTTCCATTTGACTCCAGCCGCGCTCGCGCGTTGGGCAACACAGGCAAACAAAAGAGGGGTGGCCCATGAAGCACCACCCCCCATCACGCTGCTCAGATGATATCAGGCTGGAACAGCCACGCGGCTGATCCGGCGCTGCGAGAGCGTGGTCAGGAGCGCGTTCTTGCGATTGCGCCGCGCGACCGCCATGCCGATGATGTTGCTGATGGTTTCGCCATAGGTATATCCCGCGGCGCGAGTCGCGCCGACAAAACCGCCGTCGGCGGTGATATCGGGATTGGGATTGACATCTACGACATACGGGCGCTCGACGCCATCCGCTCCGGTCTCGATCCGAAAATCAATCCGGGCATAGTCACGGCAACCGAAGGCGCGATAGGTGCGAATCGCGACATCTTCAAGCTGGACGCGCAGCGCGCCACTGACCGCGGGTTGCTCGTTGACCGGGGTGGTGTTCCATTCCGGGCTATTGGGCGTCCATTTGCTGTCCCAGGTCACCATCTGATGCAGCGGATTGTCAATCCCCGAGAAGTCGATCTCGCGCAACGGGAGAATGCGCGGGCGGCCATTGCCCCAAATTCCGACATTGATCTCGCGACCTGCGACAAACCGCTCGGCGAGAGCGGCTTCCTTGTAGGTCTCATTGATGAAGGCCACCCGGGCGCGCATCGCCTCAAGCGTATGAACGACGGCATCCCGGGTGACGGCGACGGAACAGTGCTCGTTGACCGGCTTGAGGATGGCCGGAAAATGCTTCCAGTCCGTAACATCGGCCGGCGCCTTGAATTCTCGCCCTTCGGGCGTTGGAATATCCCAGCGCTCGAGCATCCGCTTGACCCGGCCTTTCTCGACCGACAGGCGCAGCGTCGGCGGCGGGTTTCCAGTGTAGGTGAATCCCATCGCGTCGAGTTCGGCGCAGATTCGCGAATCCCCGCCCATTTCATTCTCGATACCCTCCACCCAATTGAAGATGATCCACTTGTTCGGATCAAATCGCGCGAGCGCGGGCTTGACATCGGTCCAAAACTCGACTGTCTTCACGGTGTGGCCAATCGCGCGAAGCGCATCAACCATCTCCTGCGTCTGTCGCCCGCCCACTTCAATTTCTTCAGCGGAGCGGG
>JBKJQK010000492.1:0-9561 GCA_046594095.1 Anaerolineae bacterium
TCCCGGCCGAAATCGTGGACGGCAACGATGTCGAGGCGGTCTATGACGCCGTCTGCCGGGCGGTCACCCGCGGCCGGCGCGGCGAGGGTCCATCGTTTATCGAGTTCAAGACCTACCGCCTGGCGGGCCACATGATCGGCGACTCGCAGATCTACCGGCCGAAATCCGAAGTGGAGGAATGGCGCACCCAGCGCGATCCCATCCAGCGCGCCCGCGCGGCGCTGATCGCCCGCGGCGTCGCCGAGTCGGCCCTGGACGCCGATGTTGCGGGTGCGGCCGCCATCGTCGAGGACGCCACCCAATTCGCCAAGGATTCGCCGTATCCCGATCTCCGCGAGATCTACATCGACGTGTTCGCCAGCCCGATGGCCTGAATCATCATGCGTGAACTGACTTACTCCCAGGCCCTGCGCGAAGCGCTGTTTCAGGAAATGGAGCGGGATCCGAACATCATCCTGCTGGGTGAAGACATTGGCGTCTACGGCGGCGTCTTCAAGGTGACCGAGGGCCTGCTGGCGAAATACGGCCCCGAGCGGGTGATCGAGACGCCTATCAGCGAGAGCGGCTTTGTTGGCGCGGCGATGGGCCTGGCCATGATGGGTAAACGCCCGATGGCTGAGCTGATGTTCATGGACTTCGCCTGGGTGGCCGCCGACCAGATCTGGAACCAGGCGGCCAAGATGCGCCAGATGGCCGGCGGGCACTATCACGTGCCGCTGACCATTCGCGCGCAGCAGGGCGGCGGGCGGGGCAACGCCGCCCAGCACTCGCAATCGCTCGAGGCCCACTTCACTCATATCCCCGGGATCAAGATCGTCATCCCGTCCACCCCGCATGACGCCAAGGGCTTGCTCATCGCGGCGCTCCGGGACGATGACCCGGTCATCGTGATCGAGCACAAGCTGCTCTACAACACCAAGGGCCATGTGCCGGAAGAGAACTACGCCCTGCCCATCGGCGTCGCGGAGATCAAACGGCCGGGCAAGGATGTCACCATCGTCAGCTATTCACGGACGCTGCTGATGGCGCTCGAAGCCGCGGAAGCGCTGGCGGGAGAGGGCATCGACGCCGAAGTGATCGACCTGCGCAGCCTGGCCCCGCTCGACATGGACACGATCGTGACGTCGGTCAAGAAGACCAATCGCCTTGTCGTCGCCCACGAGGCTCATCGGAATACTGGTTTTGGGGCGGAGATTGCCGCGCGGGTGATGGAAGAGGCGTTCGCCTATCTCGACGCGCCGGTAGAGCGGGTCGCGGCGCTGGACGTGCCCATCCCGTATAGCCAGCCGCTCGAGGCGGCCGTGCTGCCGACGACCGACAAGATCGTCCAGGCCGCCCGGCGCAGTTTGCATCGGGGGTAGCGCGGCAAATCGGGTGATTCGGCGCTCCGAGCGCTTGATCCGGGAACGCGCATGTTTCCGGAGACCGTCATTCCCGCGAAAGTGGTAATCTTTACGTTATGCAGGGCGGTTCCCCGGAGGCACGCCCAAAAGCGCAGAGTGACAGGCTATCACACTGGTATCCCCAGCGCCTTCAATTTCTGGTTAAGATTCGCCTTGGCCAGCCCGATCATGCTCATGGGCAGGTGCTCGCACATCAGCCAGCCGTCGGGCTGGTTGCGATACGCCTCGGTCAGAAGAGTGTTCCAGTCCATGATGCCGGTTCCGAGGACGGTCTCGCTTATGTGCATAACGTGCCGATCCTCCACGTAGAAATCCTTGACGTGCGCAGTGTCACAGAACTCGCCGAGGAGGGAAAATTGGTCGCGAATCATCGGCGCCGGATCGTACGCCACCCGCAGATCCGACACGAAATTGCACGGGTCGATGTTGACCTTGACCCGCTTCGGGTCCGTGCGCTCGATCACCCGCCGAATGGTCTTCGCGCTGTCGAGCGTGCTGGTCTGGTGCGTTTCCAGCACCACGTTCAAACCATAGTCGCGGGCGGTTTCCAGGACCTCGTTCATGCTGCGAACGAGGCGATCCTCTGTCTCGGGCTTGAAGTTGCCTGGATGCGGCCACCAGTCCCCGCGCGGATGCAGGCTGGTCGGCCGGAGGCCCACCCCGGGCATGCCCAGCCGGGATGTGAGCGCGCACAGTTTGCGCAATTGCGCCACGCCGGCCCGCCGGACGCTCTCTTCGGGGGAAATGATGCAGGGGTATACGCCCCACAGCTGCAACCACGCCAGGCCCTGGCCGGCTGCGCAATCACGCGCGTTGGCGATCGCGGATTCCGGGATCGATTCGGCAGGCACATTGATGTGCGCGCCCAACCCGGTAAACCCCAGCTCATGCAAAACGCGCACGGACTCGTAACTCACGTCAGTGAAATTTGTGGTGAAGAGACTTTGGACGGCGATTCTCATGGTCTTGATTCTAGTTTGTCGGCGTTTACTCTTCGCCTTGCTCTTCCTTCTCCCACGGCGCGATCTCAATCAGCCCGGCTCCGCGGCGGCGGCTCCATGATCCGGCCCGCGCGTTGCCGCTGGGCGCCTCGACCGCGAGTTCCTTGAGGCGCTCCAAATCAAACTCGATACCCAACCCAGGCCGGTCGCTCAGGGTGATCCAGCCGTCTTCGATCGGATGACCGCCGATCAAGCCATCTGAGCGCCCAAGCATCGCGCACTCCATCATGATGTGGTTGGGCATCGCCGTCGCCGCATGGGCCATGAAATGGGCGGCGCAATTCATCATCGAGACGGGCGTCTCGAAGGCATAGGCCAGGTCGGCCACCATCATGGCCCCGGTGATGCCGCCGGTCCGCGCGCCCACCTCGGCGATATCGATCGCGCCGGCCTCAAACAGCGGCCGGAACTCGCTGATGTCATCCAGATTCTCGCCCGTTGCGATCGCAGCCCGCACGCTGTCGCCCACCCGCTTGAGCCCGCGCGCGTCCCAGCGCCGGGCAGGTTCCTCGGCCCAGAAGATGTCGTAGTGCTTCTCGTAATCGGCCAGAATCTGGATGGCTTGTTTGGGCGACCAATACTCGTTCGAGTCGACCATCAGGATCGGGCGCTTGCCGCTGGCTGCCAGCGCATCACGCATAATTCCGATCCGGCGCAGGTCACTCTCGCGGTCCAGCCCAACTTTGAGCTTGCCGGCGTTCACGCCGAGGGCCGCCATGCCGGCGTAGTAGGTCGCAAGCTCAGCGTCGTCGAGGTTCAACTCGATGCCACTGGCGTAGGCGCGCACCTTGCGCGAGCTGGCCCCAAGTGTTTTCCAAAGTGGCTCGCCATTGAGCTTGGCCTTCAAGTCCCACAGCGCGATGTCCAGCGCGCCAATGGCGCCGTTCACCAGGCCGCGGTTGCCGCCTTTGAAGACGGCATCCATCATCCGCTTCCAGTGCCCACGCACGCCCCGCGGATCCCGGCCGACCAGCAGGTCATCGGCCAGGCCATGGACCTGGTTGTGAACACCGGGCGAACTGATCGCGATGCCGCTCACGCCCTCGTCGCAGTCGAGCCAGACCGCCATCATCGGCATGCGGTCAAAGCCAACCGGGTTATTGGCGTCAGCAATGGCGCGCTTGAGGGCGATCTCGTAGACGTGGGTGCGGACGCCGGTGATCTTCATTGGAGTTGCCTATCCTATGCGGCGGACGCCGGTGATCTTCATAGGGCTAGATTACGACGGTCGGAATCATCCTGAGCGGAGCGTGCCGGTCCCTGAGCGGCGCGGATTACCGCGCCAGTCGAAGGACGCGCCCCCGTTACGTGTCGCGATCAACGCGTGTGCAATGCGCCGCGCACGTAGTCGGCATCATCGCTGACCAGCCAGGCCAACAGCTTGCCGACTCCCTCGGGCTCGCCCAGCTTGGCGTTACCGTGCGATCCGGACTTGCCAAACAGGCGCGCCTCTTCTTCGATGACGGCGATCTTCATCCGGGTGGCGATGCTGCCCGGATGGACCGTATTCACCCGGATGTTGTCATCCGCGAGTTTGGCAGCCATGGTGATACCCAGGCTGGTGACGCCGCCTTTGCTGCTGCCATAGGCAAACGACGAACTTGCCCCGTATGCCGCCGCGGATGAGATCAGCACAATCACGCCCTTGCCGTTCTTCTTCATCAACGGCGCGGCGTGTTTGGCGCACAAAAAGCTGCCCGTGACGTTGATGTCGTAGACCTGGCGGAACATCTCGGCGGTGAAATCCTCGATTGCCACAAAGGCGCCCTTGAGGATCCCAGCGGTTTGGACGAGCCCATCCAGCCGCCCGTGCAGGGCCTCGATCTTCTCGAACACTGCCGCCACGGATGCTTCGTCGGTCACGTTGACCTTGACGAACGCCGCCTGAATCGCGTCGGCGGTCTTCTGCCCGTCCGTTTCGTTGAAGTCGGCGATGATAACCTTCGCCCCGCGCGCCGCGCAGATCTCGGCCGTTGCCTTTCCGATGCCGGCCGCCCCGCCGATGACGGCGATCACCTTGCCTGTGAGTTCCATTGTGTTGTATGACAGCGGGAGGCCAGGCCGCGGGCGTTCCTCCGCAACCCGGCCTCCCGTTGAATGGCGATCTACTTCAACTTGCCCGCGAGCGCGTCGTCGAGACCCTTGGCCAGCGCTGTCGCGCCGGCGGCCGGGGTGAGGTCGCCCAGCAGGATCTTCTGGAAAGTCGGCAGCACGATGCTGGCCTGCCAGCCCGGATTGCCCACAAACGCCGGCGCGGTCGTGCCATTGGCCAGGGCCGAGAACGCCGCGACGTAATACGGGTTCTTGGTCACGCGGTCGTCCTTGGCCGCGTCCTGGTTCGACGGCACGTAGCCGGTCTTGTCCATCAGCATCAGGGCCGTGTCCTTGTCTGCCCAGTGGGTGATCCAGGCCCAGGCTGCCTCGATGTTCTTGGTGTCGACGATGCCGTTGTAGGACGGCGAGATATCGTTGATAAACGCCCCAGGGCCCTTCGGGCGCGGCGCGCTCAAGAACTTGGTCCCGTCCTTGCCCAACGTGCTAAACACATCGGCCAGCGAGCCGGTGTGATGCCACAGCATGCCGGTCTTGCCGGTCTGGAACGCCTCGAGGATCTGCCGGAAGCTGTCATTGGTGACGCTCGGCGGGACGGCCTTGGCCTTGGTGTACAGCTCGGTGTACCACTTCAGCGCTTCGGTCGTCTTGCCGACATCGAGGGCGTTCTTGCCATCCACCACGATCGGCGAACCGAACGCGCGGATGACGGCTACGACCAACCCCTGGCCGCCCCCACCGCCGCGCATGCCAAACCCGAAGCGGCCTTTGGCCGGGTCAGTGATCTTGATGGCGGCGTCGGCGAACTCTTCGAAGGTAGTCGGCGCCTTGAGGCCCTTCTCGTCGAACCAGTCCTTGCGGTAGTACATCCAGTCCACGAACATGAAGCTCGGGATGCCGTAAATCTTGCCATTGACGGTGGCGTCTTTGAAGTACTTATCGGGGAAGTTCTTCTTCTGATCCCAGGCCGCTATCCGGGTGGTGAGGTCCTGCAGACCGCCCATGGCAACCATATCCGGCACGCGATCGGCCGAGATCATGGTGGTATCTGGCTTGCCGCCACCCTGCACACCAAGGGTGAACTTGGTCATGAAGTCGGCATTCGGAATCGTGCTGACATCAAGCGACACGTCCGGATACTTCTTCTTGAACATCTCCTCGCCCTCTTTCTCGCCGGCCATCTCGGACTCGCTGGTGTAGTGATGCCAGTAGGTCAGTTTGCCCCCGATCTTCGCGGGGGCCGGGCCTGCCGCGCCGGGCGCGCAGGCGGCCAGAGCCGCGCCCGCGCCAAGAAAGGCTGCTCCCTTCAGGAAGCGGCGCCGGGTGATTGTCGTTTTCATTGTCTAGTCCTCCCTTGGTTGATTGGTTTTGCACCGCCGGCGCCGGTCCCCGCCCGCGATGGCACGTCGAACGTCATCCCTTGATCGCGCCGACCATGAGCCCGCGCACGAGCGCCCGCTGGGCAAAGGCGAAGAACACCATGATCGGCGCGATGCTGATCATGCCGCCTGCCGCGATGAGCCCCCACGGCAGTTGAAACTCGCCCACCATCAATTGCAGCACGACCGGCCAGGTGCGCGCGCCTTCGCTGTTGGTGAGCATGACCGCAAACAAATACTCGTTCCAGGCGCCGACCGCGATCAGCACGGCCGTCGCGGCGATGCCCGAGCGCGCCAGCGGCATCACGATCCGAAAAAGCGCGCCGACCCGGGTGCTTCCGTCAATGCGGGCCGCGTCTTCGAGATCGGCCGGCACGGCGTCAAAGAAGCCCTTGAGCATCAGCAGGCTGAGCGGAATCGAGAAGGTCGTGTAGGTCAGGGCCAGTCCCCCGATCGTGTCGATCAGCCCGAGACCGCGCAACATGATGTAGAGCGGCAGGAGCATGAGCACCACGGGGAACATGCGAATCAGCAGATAGAAGGTGAGAATGGCGCCGCGCCCTTTGAAGCGATAGCGCGAGATGCTGTAGGCGGCGAAGGTGCCCACCAGCAGACACAGCAGCACGGTCACTGTGGTGGTGAGCGCGCTGTTGCGGAACATGGTCGCTACCCCCGACCGGTTCCACAGGGTGACATAGTTCTCGAGGGTGATGGTTTTCGGGATATACACCATCTCGTTGGTGACGATGTCCGACTCGAGCTTGACTGACGTCAGCGCCGTCCACAGCAGCGGAAACAACACGAACATCAGCATGCAGATAACGATGACGTAGGCGATGCCGTCATACACGCGCTGTGTCAGTTTGTGGCTGCTACGGATGCGGTTCAGGAGGGTATTCATGGGGGGCTTCGCCGATCACGTGTTGCGCGTCACACCGCTGAAGCGCATATACAGGATGGTGAATACCATCAAGATGGCCAGCATGACGACCGAGACGGCCGCCGCCGCGCCAAAGTTAAAGTTGAGATACGCAATCCGGAACGCGTAGAGCGAGAGCGTGAACGTTGCCAACCCCGGGCCGCCGTCGGTGAGGACGATCATGAGGTCCGGCGAGTTCACCAACCCGATCACCCGCAAAATGACCGCCGCGACAATCACCGGGGTCAGCATGGGGAGGGTGATCCGGATGAATTTTTGGCTGGCGTTGGCCCCATCGACCTCGGCCGCCTCGTACAAGTCTTCGGAGATCGATTGAAGACCCGCATACAGCAGGAGGGTGAAGAACGGGAAGCCCCGCCACAAATCGACCAGCATGACTGCGGGCATGGCGGTGGCCGGGTCGGCGAACCACGCCTTGTAGGTGTCCAGAAGACCGATCCTGACCAGCAGGTCGTTGATGACGCCAAGCCGATAGTCCAGCAACAGCGCCCACATGTGCCCGGCCACCACTGAGGGGATCACCCACGGGAGCAGCATCAGCATTCGGGCGATCGGACCACCCTTCAGGTTCTTGCGGTGGAGGGCCATTGCGGTGATCAACCCAACCACGAATTGGATCGAGGCGCCGCCCGCCACCCACACAAATGTGTTTTTGACGATAACCCAGAATTCAGCATCCTCGAACAATTCGATGTATTGCTGCAGCCCGACGAACTTGGCCCCCTGGGCCGCCCGGGTAAGGTTGTATTGCTGGAAGCTCAGCACAATCCCAGACACGACGGGGTAGATGACGACGGCCAGAACAAGCAGCAGACTGGGCGCAAGCAGCAGGTAGGCCCAATATCGACCCTCGGAAATCTCCGCCAGTCGCTCTCCCAGATTGCGCTTTCGCGCCCCGGCAGACGCGTCGGAAACCGCCGCTTCGCCCATCATTCGCGCCCGCCCAATCCCATATTGGAGGTCAAATTCATGTGGGCAAAGCTTAGCGAAGAGAGCGGATTTGTCAAGCGGCCCGTTTCGCGTCTGAGAATCGCGCGTCGGCGGAGGCCGGGGCATGTTTTGGCCCGATTCCGGCCCACGTCGGTGGTTCTGGCCCGCGCGACCGGTTTGCCGGTAATTGTGGTGATGCCCAGCAATTCGTAGCGCGGCTGGGCGAACAGAAATTCAGTCAACGCGCGTCATCAATGTCGGAGCCGATGCCGTTATGGCGCCTGTCCCGGAATCCGTAGCCAGCGGATCACATACAGGCAGTTCTCGACGCACCAGAACGCCACATAGACTTCACCGTTGGGCAGGACAAGCCCGGCCGGCAGGCCGAACTTGAGGGCCGTGAATGAGCGGCTGAGGTTGTCGCCATCGACACTGTTCGCCGCGCCTGCGTGAGCGTGCCCCCACAGGCCAAGCTCCGCTTCGTTCACCCAGGTGTCGCCGATGATCCGCGCATACGACGCCCACAATCCGGGCTTGTCCGTGCGCCGGTAGACGCACACGATCCGCCCGTCACCCAGCGCGATCGGGGTGCTGGTCTGGCCCTCCAAGCCGGTCGGCCGCGGCCGGCTGAAGCTGCGGCCGTCATCGCTCGAGATCGCGTAGTGAACCTGGCGGTCGGTGCCGACCGTTAGATCGTGGGTCCAGCACACCGCCAGCAGGCGGCCACCGCCCAGATCGATCAGCTTCTGCTCCCAGTACAGCACGTTCTCGGCCACGCCGTTCATGACTTCGACATACGCGGGCCAGGTCCGCCCGCGATCATGCGACACAAGCGCGATCGCCTTCATCCCCGACGGGTTGTCGCCGTCCCAGCCTTTCCAGGTCGAGGTCGGCCACAGCCAGCGTCCATCGCGCTGGGGAATTACCGGGCTGCACAACTCAAAGGCCGGGCCCACCAGCGGGGCCGGAACGACCTCAGGGCCTTGCCAGGTCCGACCGTCGTCGGATGAGCGGAGCAGGATGCATTCGGTCTCGACGAAGCCCTGAGTTTCGGGATTGCTCAGGCCCTCGTTTTCGCGCCAGCGCTCGGCCCGCACGCCAAAGGCGATCAACTCCCCATCCGGCGTCCGGCTGATCCGGACGTTGCACGAAGTCGGCCGCTCCGTCCGTTCATTAAAGACCGCGCCCATCTGCGCCCAGGTCCTGCCGCCGTCGCTTGAGCGGGCCAGTTCAGTGTGATTATCGGCGGACTCAAAGCCGGCGCCAACGCCGAATGCGCACAGCATCTCGCCGTTGCGCAAGAGGGCCAGCGAGGGGAAGCTGGCCTGCCGGCTATACAGATGCGGCTTTGGATTGCGGAAGATCAGCCCGGTCTCAATCATGGTTGCCTCATCCCTTCCCCTCGAGCTGGCCCAAACCCTGGGCGACGATGTCGACCCCGACCCGCTCGCTCCAGGCCGCCAACAACCGCTTTGTCACCACGCCCACCTTGCCATCGCCCACAGGCAGCCCGTTAAATCTCGTCGCCGGCATGATGCAGTATGGGGTGCTGGTAAAGAACGCCTCTTCGGCAGTGTAGGCATCGTAAGGCTGAAGGTCGCACTCCTTCACGGGGATGCCCAGCCCGGCGGCCAGCTCGAGCACAGTCGCCCGGCTGATCCCGGCCAAGGCGTTGCTGGTGACGGGCGTCTTGAGCACGCCGTCAGCCACGAGAAAGAAGTTGCCGCCCTTGTTCTCGGCGATGTTGCCGTGGATGTCAAGCAGGACGCCCTGGGCATGGGGATCGACCAATTTGACCTCGATCTCGGCCAGGGTATAGGCCCTCGACGCACGGATCAAGAACCGCAGTCGGATGG
>JBKJQK010000013.1:0-6109 GCA_046594095.1 Anaerolineae bacterium
GGCGTCGCCGCTGTCGCGCAACCTGGACGGAATCAAACGGCTGGAAGACGCCGGCGCTCCGGCCATCGTCCTGCCCTCCCTGTTCGAAGAGCAGATCGAACAAGAGAGTCACTCGCTCAATCACTTCATGAGCTACGGGGCCGAAAGCTTCAACGAAGCCACCTCGTACTTCCCGGAGATGGGGACCTACAACACAGGCCCCGATCATTACCTCGAGCTGGTCCACCAGGCCAAGAAGGCCACCCATTTGCCCATCATCGCAAGCCTAAACGGCGTAACGGACGGGGCGTGGATCGACTACGCCCGGCGCATCCAGCAGGCGGGAGCCGACGCGCTCGAGCTGAATATCTACTATGTACCGGCTGACCCGAAGGTAACCGCCGACCAGGTTGAGCGGCGCTACATTGACGCGCTCTTCCATGTCAAACGCGCGGTAACCCTGCCCGTGGCCGTGAAACTGAGCCCGTATTTCAGCGCCATGGGCAACATGGCCAAGCGCTTGTCGGATTCGGGCGCCAACGCGCTGGTCCTGTTCAATCGGTTCTATCAGCCCGACTTTGATCTGGAAAACTACGAAGTCGTGCCGCACCTGGTGCTCAGCAATTCGGACGAGCTGCGCCTGCCCTTGCGCTGGATTGCGATCCTGTTCAAGCGGGTGGCCTCGGACCTGGCCCTAACCACCGGCGTGCACAACCACATCGACGCGATCAAGGGGCTGATGGCCGGCGCCGCGGTGACCATGATGGCCAGCGAGCTGCTCGCCAATGGGCCCAAGCGCATCGGCGAGATTCTGCACGACCTGCGCGGCTGGATGGAAGAGCGCGAGTATGTGTCGATTCGCCAGATGCGCGGCAGCATGAGCCAGGCCCATGTGCGCAATCCGGCCATGTTCGAGCGGGCAAACTACATGAAGACGTTGGACTCCTGGCGGCCCGATCCCGTCGGGCAGTCGCTTTCGCGTTAAAGAATCGCCATGTTTGCCGACGCGTTCGTCGCCGCGGTGCTGCGGTCACCCCTTCACGGGTTGATCTCAAACGCGGTCATGTTGGTGACGGTCAAGGGCCGCCGCAGCGGACGCGTCATTTCGACGCCTGTCAACTTTGTCCGGGATAGGGAATCCCTGTGGGCGGTCAGTCAGCCTGACCGCCAATGGTGGCGCAATCTGCGCGGTGGCGCGCCGGTAACGTTACGCCTTGCCGGTCGAAATATTGCCACGCTTGGGACTGCGCTTGAGACATCCGAGGATGCGGCTCGCGGCCTGGCCCATATGGTGAAATGGCAGCCAGCCCTGCGAACCCGCCTTGGGCTGCCTTCGCCCAAACCACAGACTCCCGACCCGGACCTGTTTCTGGCTGCCAAACCAGGGCGCATTGTTGTGCGCTTTGACCTGGCGGCAGGAGAAGCTACATGACCACACCCGCTGGCCCTCCCCGGCCGGCCCCCGCCAAGCCCGTCGCCCCCGCGGCGCCTGCCTTCGCCCTCGCGAAGCCGGCCGCAGCGCCCGCATCCGCGGCCGCCCCGGCTGATAAGCGCATCAAACTGGTGGAAGCCACGATGCGTCGGCACGGATTCCGAGGCAATGCGCTTATTGAGACGCTGCACACCGCCCAGGAGGCCTATGGCTTTCTGGACGATGACCTGCTGCGCCTGGTGGCGCGCTCCCTCAAATTGCCGCTCAGCAAGGTTTACGGGGTTGCCACCTTTTACAACCTGTTCACCCTGAAGCCGCCGGGAGACCACATGTGTGTCGTGTGCATGGGCACCGCCTGCTACATCAAGGGCGCGGGCCGTGTGCTGGATGCCATTGACCACGATCTGAAACTGAAGGTCGGCGGAACCACGCCCAACCATAAGTTGTCGCTTTTGACCGCCCGCTGCTTTGGCTCATGCGCGCTGGCGCCAGTCGCGACCGTCGACAGCGAAGTCACCGGCAAGATCACACCCGGACCGCTGATCGCACGGCTCAAGGCCCTGGCGGAGGACGCCTCATGACACCCGAAGAGCTCACCCGCACCCAGGAACACGAGATCGAAGCCCGCCGGCAATACGACCAGACGGTGTACGTATGCGTGGGCACGAGCTGCGACGCGCTTGGGAGTCAGACCATCGCCAAGAACCTCGAATCCGAGCTGAAGGCCGCCGGCAAAGACAAGACAACCAAGGTCAAGTGCGTGGGTTGCCCGGGGTTGTGCGCGCTCGGTCCGCTGGTCGAGGTCGAGGCCAGGGACAAGCCCGCCAACGAACCGGCGACCCTTTATCAGAACGTAAAGCCCGAGGATGCCGGTGACATCGCGGTCTCGATTGGCGGCGAGCCCGCAGCTCGCCTCAAGGCCGACACCACCCAGCCGTTTTTCACCCGCCAGACCAAAATCGTGCTCGAGAACTGCGGACGTGTTGATCCGGAACGCCTCGAGGACTATGTGGCCGACGGCGGCTACAAGGCGCTCGAAAAGGCACTGTTCAGAATGACCCCACAGCAAGTCATCGACGAGATCTCGCGGAGCGGCCTGCGCGGCCGCGGGGGCGCGGGCTTCCCAACCGGCCTCAAGTGGTCGACGGTGGCAAAGTCCGTGTCTCCGGCGGTCACGCGAGTGCCAGACGATATTACGGCCCGCAAGTTTGTCATCTGCAACGGCGACGAGGGCGACCCGGGCGCGTTTATGGATCGGAGCGTGATGGAGGGAGACCCCCATCGCATCATCGAAGGAATGATCCTGGCCGGTTATGCGGTCGGGGCCAGCAAGGGATACGCCTACGTGCGCGCCGAATACCCCCTGGCCGTCAAGCGCCTCCGCACGGCGATCCGACAGGCCCAGCGGGCCGGCCTTCTGGGCGCCAACATCATGGGCTCGTCCTTCGCCTTCGACATCGATGTCCGCCTCGGAGCGGGCGCCTTTGTATGCGGCGAAGAGACCTCGCTCATCGCGTCCATCGAGGGCGGCCGCGGCACGCCGCGACCCCGCCCGCCCTTCCCGGCCGAATCCGGGCTGTGGGGCTGCCCCACCCTGATCAACAACGTCGAGACCCTGGCCAACATCGCCCCGATCGTCAATCGCGGCGCGACCTGGTTCAGCGGCATCGGGACTGAGAAGAGCAAGGGAACCAAGGTCTTCGCGCTGACCGGACAGGTGCAGAACACCGGATTGATCGAGGTGCCGATGGGCATCAGCCTGCGCGAAATCGTCTTTGACATCGGCGGCGGGCTGCCTGAGGGGCGAACCTTCAAGGCCGTCCAGACCGGCGGCCCGTCAGGCGGCTGCATTCCCGCGCAATTCCTCGACATGAAGGTCGACTACGAGTCCCTCGTTCAGGTCGGCTCAATCATGGGATCGGGCGGCATGATCGTCATGGACGACCAGACCGACATGGTCGAGATCGCGCGCTTCTTCATGGAATTCTGTATGGAAGAATCGTGCGGCAAATGTGTGCCGTGCCGGGTCGGGACGGCCCAGATGCACGGATTGCTGACCCGGATCGGCAACGGCAAGGCCACCCAGCGCGATCTCGCCCAACTCACTGAACTATGCGACCTCGTGCGGCGAACCAGCCTGTGCGGGCTGGGACAATCCGCCCCGAACCCGGTCATCAGCACGCTCCGCTACTTCCGCGACGAATACGAGAGCAAGCTGGTCAAGGACGGCAATCATGAGCGCTAAAACACTCACCATCAATGGCCAGCAGGTCAGCGCCCGCGACGATGAGTCAATCCTCGACGCGGCCCGCGATGCGGGAATTGAAATCCCCACGTTGTGTCATCTGGATGGCTTGACCGATATCGGCGCGTGCCGGATGTGCCTGGTCGAAGTGGCCGGCTCAAACAAGCTGCTCCCGGCCTGCTCAACCCGGGTTGGCGAAGGAATGGAAGTTCAGACCAACACCGAACAGCTCCAGAATTACCGCCGCATGGTCGTGGAGTTGCTCTTCGCCGAGCGCAACCATGTCTGCTCGGTCTGTGTGGCCAACAACCACTGCCAACTCCAGGATGTGGGAGTCGCGGTCGGCATGGACCACGTGCGCTACGACTATCTGTATCCCTCGCTCAAAGTCGACTTGACCCATCCGCTCTTTGGAATGGATCAGAACCGCTGCATCCTGTGCGCGCGCTGCGTTCGGGTGTGCGACGAGATCGAGGGCGCCCATACCTGGGACGTGCTGGGGCGCGGTGTGCAGGCGCGCGTGATTACTGACCTGAATCAACCATGGGGCGAAGCGCTAAGCTGCACAAGTTGCGGCAAGTGCGTCATGGCCTGCCCCACCGGCGCGATTTTCAAACTCGGTTCGACCGTTGAGGAAAGCGTCAAAGACCGATCCAAACTGGCCTTCCTCAAAAACGCCCGCGATAAGAAGCAGTGGGTTATGTAGGGGGCGATTTGAGCGAGCCGGATTACCAGCCCGCTCAAATCGCTTATAGGTGAGAGCATGAGCAAATTGAGATTCGCGACGGTGTGGATGGGCGGGTGCAGTGGATGCCACATGTCGTTCCTCGATCTGGACGAATGGCTGATCGACCTGGCCGAAAAGGTCGAAGTGGTTTATTCGCCGATCGCCGACATAAAGGTGTTCCCGGAAAATGTCGATGTGACCCTGGTCGAAGGCGCAATCGCCAACCGGGACAACCTCGAGCTGATCCATATCATCCGCAAGAATACGAAAGTGCTGGCCTCGTTTGGCGACTGCGCGGTAACGTCGAACGTTACCGGGATGCGCAATCCGCTGGGCGGCCCCGAGGTCGTCCTCGACGCGGCCTATCGAAACGCCCAGGTCCTGCGCCCGCAAATCCCGGACGACGATGGAATCGTGCCGCCGCTGATCGCGCGAGTCGCTCCTGTCCATGCCATTGTGCCGGTGGACCTGTTCATTCCAGGCTGCCCGCCATCGGCGAAACGAATCCGGGCCATCCTTGAGCAGATCGTGGCCGGCCAACCCGTAGAGATGATCGGGCGGGACATGATCAAGTTCGGCTGATCCATCCGGAGACCAGAAACATGAGCCAAAGAATTGTTATTGATCCGGTCACCCGCATCGAGGGGCACGCCAAAATCTCGATCTTTCTCGACGATGCCGGCGAAGTGACCGATGCCCGTTTCCACGTGGTGGAATTCCGCGGATTTGAGAAATTCTGCGAAGGGCGGCCCCTCGGCGAAATGGCTGGCATTACTGCCCGCATCTGCGGCATTTGCCCCATCAGCCATATCCTGGCGTCGGCCAAAACCGGCGACGATGTGCTTTCGGTTCAAATCCCGCCCACGGCCGACAAGCTGCGCCGGTTGATGAACCTCGGCCAGATCACCCAGTCGCACGCTCTGAGCTTCTTCCACCTCAGCTCGCCGGACTTCCTGCTGGGCTGGGACAGCAACCCCGCCCAACGGAATGTATTTGGCCTGATCGCCAAGGATCCGGAGCTGGCCCGAGCCGGGATCCGCCTGCGCCAGTTTGGGCAGGAGGTCATCGAGTTACTGGGCGGCAAGAAGATCCACCCCGCCTGGGCGGTACCCGGCGGCGTGCGAGAGCCGCTCAGCCAGGCCGCCCACAAGCACATTTTTGACCGCCTCCCAGAGGCCCGCGCGACCGCCGTGCTTGCGCTCGGGATGTTCAAGAAGATGCTGGATACGACCCATGAGGAAAGCGAGAACTTCGGGAAGTTCCGCTCCCTCTTCCTCGGGCTCGTGAGCCGCGATGGCGCGCTCTGGGAACATTACGATGGGAATCTGCGGATGGTCGACAGCGATGGCAACATCGTCGTCGAC
Source organism: Anaerolineae bacterium (assembly GCA_046594095.1). Classification (GTDB taxonomy): domain Bacteria; phylum Chloroflexota; class Anaerolineae; order J036; family Brachytrichaceae; genus Brachythrix. The sequence goes on from JBKJQK010000013.1 coordinate 5,748, forward strand.
GCGCTTGATCCGCGGCGCTACTCGGAGATCATTGGCGAAGTGGTCGAGCCCTTCTCGTATCTCAAGTCGCCGTACTACAAACCGTTGGGCTATCCCCAGGGGATGTACCGGGTCGGGCCGCTGGCGCGCCTGAACGTGTGCACCCGGATCGGCACGCCGCTCGCGGACGCCGAGCTGGCTGAGTATCGCCAGAGGGTCGGCAGCGGCGGCATCGTGACATCATCATTCATGTATCACTACGCCCGACTGGTCGAGATCATGGCCGCGCTCGAACGGATCAGCATGCTGCTGAATGAGCCCGACATCCTGTCGACCCGCGTCCGCAGCGGCGGCAGCATCAACAAACTGGAAGGCGTCGGGGT
>JBKJQK010000198.1:0-4375 GCA_046594095.1 Anaerolineae bacterium
ATCCCGAGCCGCCGCCGCCGGGGCTGGTGCCGTCGTGCGCGGAGGGCGGAGTGCTGGGCGTGCTGCCCGGCGTGATCGGCGTCATCCAGGCGACCGAGGCGGTCAAGCTGATCACCGGCGCGGGCGAGCCGCTGATCGGCCGGCTGCTGGTCTACGACGCGCTGGAGATGAGCTTCCGGACGCTCAAGCTGCGCAAGAACCCGGAGTGCCCGATCTGCGGCGAGCACCCGTCGCTGCACGGGCTGATCGACTACGACGAGTTTTGCGGGGTGAAGCCGGCCGACGAGACGCCGGACGGGGCGATCCCCGAGATCACTGTGCAAGAGCTGGCTGAGCGACTGAAGGCGGGCTTGGGCGGGGCGCGCCTCATTGACGTGCGCGAGCCGAACGAGTGGGACATCGTCCGCATTCCCGGGGCGACGCTGATGCCGAAGGCGACCGTGCCGGAGCATTTGGATGAGCTGGCCAAGGCGAGCGAGCTGCTGATCCAGTGCCGGAGCGGCGTGCGCAGCGCCGATGTGGCGCGTTTTCTGCGGACGGTGGGCTTCACGAATGTCAAGAACGTCAAGGGCGGGGTGCTGGCCTGGGCGCGAGAGATCGATCGGAGTCTGCCGACTTATTGAATCCTATGAGCCACCTACCCCGGCTCGGCATCGTCACCATCGGGCAGACGCCCCGCCCGGACCTTGAGCGGGCCTTTGCCGCATATGCCCCTCGGGCGGACGTGCGGGTGCTCGGCGCGCTGGACGGTCTGAGCGCCGCCGAGATCGACGCGCTGGCTGCCCGACCGACTGACTATCCGCTGCTGGTCAAGTTGGCCGACGGCACATCGCGGAGCATCGGGTTGGCTGAGCTTCACCCGTTGGTCGAGCGGCGCGCCCAGGCGCTCGCGGAGATGGGCGCGCGCGTTGTCGTGGTGGCCTGCGCGGGCGGCTTCCCCGAAGTGCATGCCAGCGCGCCGGTGATCCTGCCCGGACGGATCGTTCCGGCCGTGGCCGGCGCGCTGAGCAAGACCAAACGGATCGGGGTCGTGACTCCGATTCGCGGGCAGGCGGCCGCGGCCGAGGCGAAGTGGCGCTCGGACGGCTTCGATCCGCTGGTTACCTGGGCGTCGCCGTATGTTCATGGCGAGATTGAGGCGGCAGCCGCGCTTATGCGCGATCCGACGCTCGAGATGGTGGTCCTGGACTGCATGGGCCATGACGAAGACTACCGGCGCGAGTTCGCCGGGCGGTGCGAGAAGCCGGTGTTGCTGGCCCAATCGATTGCGGCCCGCATCGCGGGCGAATTGGCCAGTTGATTTAGCGCCGGGACGGGCGATCCGTCTCATCCCGGACTGGAGTGAGTTCATGCGTTTGGCAATGTTGATCGGTGGGGCCGTCCTGGCGCTTGTGGGCGGGGTTTGGCTCTTTCAGGGGATTGGGATCCTGCTGGGCAGCGTGATGACCAGCCAGCCGTTCTGGGCGATCGCGGGCGCGGTGACGCTGATCGTTGGCGTGGCGTTGTTCGTGCTGGGCTTCCGCCACGGGCGAGTGGCCGTCAAGTAGGGGGCGATATGGGAACGCGCCTATCGATTTCGACCGGCACGGCCTGGGAAGCGATGGCCGGCTACGCCCGGGCGGTCCGCGTCGGACCGCATATCTGGGTGTCCGGGACGACCGCGACGAATGCGGAGGGCAACCTCGTGGCCCCGGGCGATCCGGCCGGCCAAACCCGCTTCGTCCTCGACAAGATCGAGCGGGCGATTGCCCAACTCGGCGGTTCGCTCGAGGACGTTGTGCGAACCCGGGTCTTTGTGAGCGATATTGCCCACTGGGAGCCGGTCGCCCGCGCGCACGGCGAGCGGTTTGGAGCTATTCGCCCGGTCAACACGCTGGTCGAGGCGCGCCTGGTCGGCCCGGAGTATCTGGTCGAGATCGAAGCCGATGCCTATATCGAATAGCGGGCTGCGCTTCAGCCTGAGGTTGAACAACGATCTCGCTGTCGCTGAGTATGTTGATCTCGCGCAGGTCGCCGAGGCGGCTGGGTTTGATCAGTTCTGGGTCAGCAACGACCTCTTTCTGCGCAGCGCGCCGGTGATCCTGAGCGCCGTGTCTGTGGCCACGCGGCGGATCGAGATTGGGACGTGCATCCTCAACCCATACACGATGAACCCGGCCGAGATCGCGATGGCGGCCGCGACGCTGGACGAGCTGAGCGGGGGCCGGTTCAACCTCGGACTGGCGGCGGGGGCGGCTGAGTTTTTGGAGTGGGTGGGGGTCGAGCAGACCAAGCCGCTGGCCGCCATGCGCGAGACCCTCAGCGCCATTCGGGCGCTGCTGCGCGGAGAGCGCGTTTCGGGAGTGGGACAGTTCCTGCGTTGGACGGAGGAGGCGTATTTGCGCTTCACACCGGCCCGGGCGCCGCCGATCTACCTCGGAGCAATGAGCCCGGGCATGCTGCGCCTGGCCGGCGAGCTGGCCGACGGGGCGCTGCCGCTGCTCTTCCCGCCGGAGCATTACTTTGGCGCGCGGCCGCTGATCGAGGAAGGTCTGGCCCGACGCGCGCCCGGGCTCGGGGCGTTTGACCTTGCGGCCTGCGTGTGGGTGTCCGTAGGCGCCGACCGGTCCGCCGCTCGGCGCGCGCTGGCCCGCAAGGTGGCGTATTACGGAAGCGCGCTCAGCCCGCTGATCTACGCCCGGTTGGGCGTCGCGCGCGAAGATTTCGCGCCGATCGATCGCGCGTTGAGGGAAGACCCGGACGAGGAGCGCGCGATCGGGCTGGTCGACGACCGGATGCTGGCGATCGGGTTGCAGGGCTCAGGCGCCGACATTGTGGCGCGTCTGCGGCCGCTGGTGGCGGCCGGCGCCCGGCACATCAGCTTTGGCCCGCCACTGGGCCCCGATCCGCGGGCGGCGATCGAACTGCTCGGGCGGGACGTGCTGCCGGCGCTGGCCTGAGAAACTCCGGGATCCACTTCCCGGCGGCCGAATGCGCGATCAGTTTCTCCAGCCGACGCAGTTGGGTCGCTTCCTGTTTGGCCGAAAGAATCCACCAATTGACCGATTTGCGATACGAGGGCTGTTGTACAACATAGAAATCCCAGGCGGGCTTGTTCCGCTTCAACGCGCCCAGATATGGCTCGGCCAATTCCACGTTGGGCTGTTCGTAGGTGTAGATGGCGGTCTTATCTACGTGAGCCGACTGGAACGCGGCGAGGCCGGCAGGTTGCATCCGCCCGAGCGCGATCAACGCTTCGACGCGTTTGACGTTGACGGCGCTCCAGATACTGCGAGGTCTGCGCGGCGTGAAACGGATTGAATAGGACGCGTCATCGATGCGCCTGCGGATGCCGTCGATCCACCCGACGCAGAGCGCCTCGTCGACGGACTCCGGCCAGGTAATGCTCGGCTTGCCCGAATCCACCTTGTAGAAGCCCACCACGAGTTCAGCCGCGGAAGCGTGATGCTTCGAGAGCCACGCCCGGAAGGCGGATGGTGACGCAAAGAAAGTGGGTTTCACCCCGACTCCATCGCGTATCCGTTGCTCGTCGCTCTGCATCTTGCGCTCGATTGGCTCAGAGCGGCAGCTTCATCCGCGCGCCGATCATGACGAAGCCGTTGCGCTGGCAGAAGGCGGCCGTCCGCTCCCACTCCGGCAGCTCGGGCGTGCCGACCTCGAGGCGCGCCCATCCGCGGGTCTGCGCCAGGGCCGCAGCCGCGCTGATCAGCGCCGCGCCAACGCCCGCCGAGCGGAACTCGGGCTTGACATAGAACTCGGTGATCTCGCCAAAACGCCCGGCGTAGAGCGACACGCAGGGGTTGAGGACGACGACGCCGACGGGTTTCCCGGCTTCCTCGGCGACCAAGGCCATGATCGCGCCCTCATGCAAGAACCCGGTCGCGGTGTGGGTCAATTCGGCCAGGGTGTACTCGCCCGGCTGATTGCCCGCGAGCTCATCCAGGAGGGCGAGCACCAGCCCGGCGACCATTTTGGCATCGGAGACAGTGGCGGTTCGGATTTCCATGGGTGTTCGATCGTCTCACGACATCTCCAGGCGCGCCAGGAGCTCCCCAAGCGCCTCCCTGAGGTCGGTCGCTTCGTCCGGGTTGATGTCCGGTCCGAGCGCGCAGTCCGATCAGCGATGCAGGAAGGCCTGGCAGGTGCGGTGCCGCCTAATGCGCGTTGGGTTGCAGGATCTTGAACATCGCGCCGAAGGGATCTGTGGCGGCGGCGAGCCGGCCAAAGGGCGAGTCGTCGATGTTGCCCATGATCGTGCCGCCGTGCTTGCGGATGATCTCAGCCGTCTCGTCGACGTTGGCGACGGTGAAGTAGCTGACCCACAGCGGCTGCATATTGCCCCACGACGGATCAATCTGCATGATTCCGCCCAGCA
>JBKJQK010000250.1:0-7022 GCA_046594095.1 Anaerolineae bacterium
GAGGGCGTCATCAAGGCCGATGACAACCGCCACCTTCTGACCGAGGTCGAGGAATACGTCATCACCGGCGAGATCGCAAAAGGCCTCGGCCAGTTTGTCGAGCGCTACATCGACGAGCCCTCCGCCAACGGGGTGTGGATCTCGGGCTTTTTCGGGTCCGGCAAGTCGCACCTGCTCAAGATTCTGTCGATCGTGCTCGAAAACCGCGAGCTCGCCGACGGCCGGCGGGCCGCCGACCTGTTCCTGCCCCGGGTCGACGACCAGATCCTGCGCGGCGACTTGCAGCGGGCGATCAAGATCCCCTCGCGCAGCATCCTCTTCAACATCGACCAGAAGTCGACGGCCATCGGCGGCGACCCGGCCGCGCCCGTGCTCGAGGCCTTTGTCAAGGTCTTCAACGAGATGCAGGGCTACTACGCCGCCCAGGGCCATATCGCCCAGTTTGAGCGCGATCTCGATCAACGCGGGCAGCTCGCCGGCTTCAAGGCCGCCTACGAGCGGGTCAGCGGCCACGCCTGGGAAGAGCACCTGCCCTTCATCGAGACCCTCGAGAACGAGAATTTCGCGAAGGCCTACGCCGAGCATTCCAGCACGTCGTATGACGAGGCGCTCAAGCTCTTTGACCGCCTGCGCGGCAACTACAAGGTCTCGATCGAGTCGTTCGCCAGGGACGTGAAGGCCTATCTCGACCGGCAGGCGCCGGGCTTCCGGCTCAACTTTTTTGTCGATGAAGCCGGCCAGTTCATCGGCCAGGACACCCACCGGATGCTGAACCTGCAGACCATCGCCGAGACGCTCAGCACGGTCTGCGCCGGGCGGGCCTGGGTGGTCGTCACCTCGCAAGGCGATTTGCAGCGGGTTATCGGCGAGCTGCGCGGCAGCGCCGGCTACGACTTCACCAAGATCGAAGCGCGCTTCAAGACCCGCCTGACCCTGACCAGCGCCGATGTGCGCGAGGTCATCCAGAAGCGCCTGCTGGCCAAGACCGAACCGGAGCCCGCCGTCCTCACCGGTCTCTACGACGCCGAGAAGGAGAACCTGCAGACCCTGTATCGCTTTGGCGACGGCTCGACGGACTACAAGCGCTGGCGCGGCAGCGACGAGTTCTGCGCGTTTTATCCCTTCGCCCCGTATCAGTTCGACCTGTTCCAGCGCGCGATCGAGCAGCTCTCGATCCACAACAACTTCACCGGGCGCTTCACCGCGGTCGGCGAGCGCTCGGCCCTGAGCGTCTTTCAGGAGGTGGCCAAGGTCGTGCAGGCGGACCCGATCGGGCGGATGGCAACCTTTGACCTGATGTATGAGGGGATCGCCCTCATGCTGCGCGGCGACGTGCAGACCGCCCTGAAGCAGGCCGGCCGGCAGCTCAACGTTTCGCTCGCCCCGCGCATCCTGCGGGCGCTCTTCCTGCTCAAGTGGGTGCGCGAGTTCAAGCCCACCCCGCGCAACGTCGCCATCTTGCTGATCGACCGCCTCGACGTCAACATCAAGGCCCACGAGCAGGCCGTCGCCCAGTCGCTGGCCCTGCTCGAGAGCCAGTCGTATCTGCAGCGCAATGGCGACGTCTACGAGTTCCTGACCGACATCGAGAAGGACATCGAGCTCGAGATCCGCAACGTCGAGGTCGAATCCGGCAACGTGCCCAAATTGCTGGCCGATATGCTGTTCGCCGACGTCCTGCGCGATCCGAAGATTCGCTACCTGGACAACGGTCAGGACTACGTTTACGCCCGGCGCATCGACGATCAGCTCATCGGCAAGGACGCCGAAATCGGGGTAAACATCATCACCCCGGGCCACGAGAACTATGGCAACGCCCAGGTCCTGTCAGCCCACAACATGGGCAAGCCCGAGCTGCTGGCGGTCCTGCCCGAGGACAAGCGGTTGGTTGAGGACTGCCTGCTCTACCTCAAGACCCAGAAATACGTCCAGCAGAATACAAACGGCAGCATCGATCCGGCTCGGAAGTCCGTCCTTGATCAGCGCGGGCGGCAAAACGACGGGCGACGGAGCGACCTCCTTGAACGCTGCAAGACGTTGCTCAGCCAGACCACGTTCTACCTGAACGGCTCCGCGCAGGTGATCCGCGAATCCGACCCGCGGACGCGCTTCGCCCGGGCCAGCCAGGGGCTGATCGAGATCGCCTATCCGAACCTGAAGATGCTCCACGGCGCGTTTTCGCCGGAGACCGTAAAAAACATCCTGCTCCGGCCCGATGAGCTCATCGATGGGCCGGCCGCGCCACTGGGCGAATCCGAAAGGGAGACGCTCAACTACATCCAGCGCAACCAGAACGACGGCCTGCGCACCCGGGTCGACACGATCGTCCGCGAGTTCGGCAAGCGCTCGTATGGCTGGCCGCCCGACGCGGTCCTGGCCCAACTGGCGCGGCTCTTCCGGGCGGGCAAGATCGAGCTGCGCGACAACGAGCTGCTCGACGCGCGCGGCGCGCTCGATGCCCTGCTCAACGCACGCCGGCACCCGAACATCAAGGTCCGCCTGCAGGAGCAGTTCGAGCCGGCCAAGACCGCCGCCCTCAAGCGCTTCCACCAGGACTTCTTCGACCGGGCCAACCCGGGGACGGACCCTCATTCGATTGCCCGGGGAACCGCCGAGGCGATGGCGGAAGAGGGCCGCCTGTTGCGCGTCTTGCTGGCCGAGCGCGAACGCTATCCCTTCCTGCGCCCGCTCGAGCCGATCATGGCCCGGATCGCGAGCCTGGCCGGCGCGGAGGACGCCTATCTGCTCAATCAGCAATCCGAGTACGCCGCGCTGCTGCTCGACGCGCGCGACCATGCGATCCAGCCGATCAAGGCCTTCATGAACGGTCCGCAGCGCGGGACGTACGACGCCGTCCTGGCCTTCCGGCGCGAAGAAGAGGCCAACTTCAGCGACGGCGACCGCGCGGACCTGGAGGCCATCCAGGCGCTGCTGGCCTCCGACGCGCCTTACAAAGGCGATGGGCTGCCCAAGGCCAGGGCGGCGATGGAGCGCCTGCGCAAGCAGATCAGCGACCGGCTGAGCGCCGAGCGCGAGAAGGCCCTCCAGACCCTTGCCGACTACGAGGGACGGCTGCGCGGCCTGCCCGAGTTCGCCGGGCTGACGGATGCGGAGCTGGCCCAGGTGATGGCGATTTCCGGGAGCGTTCGTGCGGCGGTCACAACCGCCCGCTTCATCAACGCCATCCGGGACTTGATCCGCCGATACACGTCCGGCGAGTATTTGACCCAGCTCGATCTGGCCACAAAACTGGTGGCCATCCAGCGCGCACCATCGGCGGAGGGCGGGAAGCAAGCGCCGCCCCCAACCCATTACGTGGCGGCGGCGCGGCTTCGCCCTGAGATCGGATTGCCCTATCTCTCAACCGAAGCCGAAGTTGATGCATGGCTGGCCGCCTTGCGCGTCGCGGCCCTGGCCGAAATCCAAAAAGGAAACCGGATCAGCCTGTAGGCGCGATCACGCATGAACACCTCCGTCCTCGAGACCTTCGCCCGGGACACCCGCAAACAGCTCATGGACGCCGTCGCGCGCAAGCTCGATTACGTCCTCAGCGCCGACACGGCCGACCTGCGCGCGGCCGCCGCCCAGGTGGGGACGTTGCGCGCCGCCGCCCGGCGCGACCAGCCCGCCCTCGTCGAGCGGGTCGCCTACACCTGGTTCAACCGCCTGGCCGCCCTGCGCTTCCTCGACGCCCGCGACTGGCACCCCTTCCGGGCCCGGGTCCTCACCGCCGCGGGCGGCGAATCCCAGCCCGAGCTGCTCAAGCTCTTCCGCGAGGGCGCCCTGCCTGACGAGCTCGCCCGCTTCGCGCCGGTCAAGCGCCTGAATGACCTGCTCGATGGCCGCCTGCCGCCCGCCATCGCCGGGGCCGACCCGCAGGGCGAGGTCTACCGCCACCTGATCCTGGCCGCCTGCCGCTACTACCACGACCTGGTGCCCTTCCTGTTCGAGGCCATCGATGACGAGACCGAGCTGCTGCTCCCCGACGACCTGCTGACCGGACACTCGATCGCCGAGGGCTTCCGGACCGGGATCGCGGACGCGGACTGCGCCGAGGTCGAGGTGTTGGGTTGGCTGTATCAGTTTTACATTTCCGAGAAGAAGGACCAGGTGATGGCCCGCAAGACGGCCGTGCCGAGCGCGGACATCCCGGCCGTCACCCAGCTCTTCACCCCGCACTGGATCGTGCGCTATCTGGTCGAAAACTCGCTTGGGCGGTTGTGGATGCTCAACCATCCCGACTCCGGACTGCGCGCGCACATGCCCTACTACATCGAGGGCGACCCCGAGACGGAGTTCTTGCGGATCGAGCGGCCCGAAGACATCCGCCTGATCGACCCGGCCTGCGGGAGCGGGCACATGCTGACCTACGCCTTTGACCTGCTGGTCCGCATCTACGAGGAGGCCGGCTACCCGGCGGCCGACATCCCGGCCCTGATCCTGACCCACAACCTGCACGGGCTGGAGATCTGCCCGCGCGCGACGCAGTTGGCCCAGTTCGCCCTGGTGTGCAAGGCCCGCGAGCGGTCGCGGGCGGCCTTCCGTCAGCCCATCCAGCCGCGGGTGATGTGCCTGCGCGATGTCGTTATCGAGCCGGACGAGCTGAACGCCTGGCTGCGGGCCACGAAGCTGCAGCGCGCCTTCAGCGGCAAGGCACTCGAGCAGCTCCAGCAGTTCCGGGCGAACACCGACACCTTTGGCTCGCTCATCCAGCCCCTCCTGAGCGCGGGCGAGATCGCGGCGCTAAAGGCGGCCATGGGCGACGAGGCGCCCCCCGGCGGGCTCTTCCTGCAGGAGACCCACCGCAAGATTCGCCTCGTGCTGGACCAGGCTGAGATGCTCACGCAGCGCTACCATGTGGTCGTGGCCAATCCACCGTATATGGGTGGGAAGGGAATGAACTCAGATATCAAATGGTATCTCGGACAGTATTTCGCCGACTACAAGTCGGACTTATTTGCGGCCTTTATTGTGCGTTCATTGTCGTTGACCCTTGGCGACGGTTACCTTGGCTTCATGTCGCCCTTCGTTTGGATGTTCATATCTTCGTACGAAAAGCTGCGAAGGCATCTCATATCAGAGTCAACGATCACCACCTTGGTACAGTTGGAATACTCCGGATTTGATGGTGCAACGGTTCCAATCTGCACCTTTGCACTTCAGAACAGAGCTGACTTGAACTTTCGTGGGGCTTATATTCGCCTTTCCGATTTCCGTGGGAGTGAGATACAGGGCCCGAAAACACTGGAAGCTATCGCCAATCGCAACTGCGGATGGTTCTTTCGGACTTCTGCCAAAGATTTTCGAAAGCTGCCAGGTAGCCCAATCGCATATTGGGTGAGCCCCAAGATACGCGAAAGTTTCTCTGTGGGAAGGGCACTTGAGTCAATTGCCAAGCCGCGAGTGGGATTGCAGACAGGCGATAACGCTCGATTCGTCCGTTATTGGCATGAGGTTCACGACTCGGCAAAGGCGCTCCACAGCCATAACCGAACAGAGGCCGAAAGGACCGGACTAAAGTGGTTCCCTTACAACAAAGGCGGCGACTTTAGGCGTTGGTATGGGAACCAAGAATTCATTGTGAATTGGGAGCATGACGGTTTGCTCATTCGCAGTTTCCTTGATGAGGAAGGCAATTTGCGATCGCGACCGCAGAATATGGACTACTATTTCGCGCCTTCAGTCTCGTGGTCGAAAATAAGCAGTGGAATGCCCGCGTTTCGTTACTTTCCGCCAGGCTTCCTATTTGATGTCGCCGGCACTTCAATTTTCGCTGACACCGAAGCGACTCGACTCAATCTGCTCGGATTTACAAATAGCTTGGTAGCGCGCAAGATGCTGGAGGCGATCTCCCCGACACTGAATTTCGAGGTTGGTCATATCGCATCATTGCCGGTGATTCTGCCTAAAGACATCTCCAACAAATCGACTCTGTTCGAGGATTTGGTTTCTGCAGCCCGAGCCGATTGGGATAACTTCGAGACCTCATGGGACTTTCAAGACGAACCATTGTTGCGGCCAGAGCTGAAAGGCACAGCGCTGGAGGCAAGTTGGTGGAACTGGGAAGCGCAGTGCACGGCCGCCATCGGTCGTATGCAAGGGCACGAGACCGAAAACAACCGCCTTTGGATCGATGCGTATGGTCTTCAAGATGAGATGTCACCCGACGTGCCCGAGGACCAGATCACCCTGGCCCGGGCCGACCCGCGCAAGGACATGGCCGCCTTTCTGTCATACGCGGTCGGCTGCATGATGGGCCGGTATTCGTTGGAAAAGCCCGGCCTCATCCTGGCCGACGCCGGCGACACCCTCGAGACCTATCTGACGAAAGTCGGCAAACCCCGCAAGCAACTGGCCTTCGTCCCCGACGAGGATGGCATTATTCCCGTCCTCGACGGCGAGTGGTTCGGCGACGACGTCGTCGCCCGCGTCCGCGAGTTCCTGCGGGTCACCTTTGGCCCGGAAACCCTTGACGAGAACGTCCGCTTCATCGAGGCGTCGCTGGGCAAGGATCTGCGGGCCTACTTCGTCTCCCAGTTCTATAAGGACCACCTCCAGACCTACAAGAAGCGCCCGATCTACTGGCTGTTCCAGAGCCCGCGCAAGAGTTTCCAGTGTTTGGTCTACCTGCATCGCTACACCCGCGACACCGCCAACCGGGTCCTCAACCGCTATCTGCGCGAGTATCTGGCCAAGCTCCGGGCCGCCATCGAACAGCGCGAGCGCACCCTGGCCAGCCAGACCGCCTTTGCCCGCGACAAGACCCTCGCCCGCAAGGCCGGCGAGCAATACCGCAAGGCCCTGCGCGAGTGCGAGGAGTGGGAGCGCGCGGTCCTGCTCCCGCTCGCCCAACAGCGGGTCGAGCTCGACCTCGACGACGGGGTGAAGGTCAACTACCTCAAGCTCGGCGAGGCCCTGTCGCCCATCCCCGGCCTGGCCGCGGCGGAGGAGGCATGAACGCGCGGGTCGTCGAGAGCCTGAAGCGGGCCCTCGAGCGGCACCGCCTGGTGTTCTGGTACGAC
>JBKJQK010000293.1:0-12576 GCA_046594095.1 Anaerolineae bacterium
CACCGGCAAGTATGCCCGCCCGGCGAGAAGCGCGACCGGCTGGCCGGCGATGTCGCTGAGCGTGCCGGCGGTCAATGCCGGAATACCCGCATTGACGCCACCCGCCGCAAACACCACCCGCGCGATCGGCCCGGTCCCGAACGGCCCTGCCGGCGCGGCGCCCAGGCTGAAAGCCGCTACGGTGAGCGTCCCCCCCAGGTCGTCCTGCGCAAGCAGCGCGAACGTCCGCCCGCTCCCGGTCAGAAAGTCGCCCAGCTCGACCGAGGCCACGCTCATCCCGGGCGGGTAGCTCAACCCGAGCTGGAAGGCGCCCAGGTTGACCACGCCATTGGCCCAGATCGTGGCCGTCAGCGGCTGGCCGGCCTCAGGCTGGCTCAGCGCCAGAGACAGCGCGCCCAGCCCAGACGTGTCCGGCCCGCGCGGCAGCGACCACTGGTTGCAGTCGGTGTTCCAGCGCGAAGCGATGGTCTGCACGTCCTGGATGTCCACTCGCCCGTTGGGGGGGAGTGTGATGTCATAGATTACGTTGTACAGCGGATCGCCCGCCTGGGCGCCCCAGCGGAACGCGATGGCCTGGACGTCATTGATCTCGATGTAGCCATTTGGCACGTAGTCGCCGACGCAGCCCGGCACGGGAGTCCCCGTCGCGGTCGGCGTCGGCGTGCGCGTACGGGTGGGAGTGGGCGTGCGCGTGGGTGTCGGCGTCCGAGTAGGCGTCGCAGTCGGGGTTTGGGTCGGAGTCGCCGTCGGCGTCGGGGGTTGCGTCGTCTGGGTTGGGGTCGAGGTTGGGCGCGGGTGCTCCGGGGGCCCAACCATCACCGTGCGCGAATAGATGTTGATGTTGCCAAACGGGTCGCGGGCCAGGGCCACAAGCGCGCGCGGTCCAGGCGCCCCGTCCACCGTCCAGAATTTCCCGGTGAACGTATCGCTCAAATCGCGCGTCGCTACCAGGATCTCGTCGTCCCCGGTGATGACCCCTGAGCCGTCCACGTCAAAAAACAGCCAGGTTTCAACAGCGCCGCTGTTGTCGGTGATCAGCAGACCGACCTGCAAGTCGTCGTAGACCGGGATCGTCACGCCCTCGGTCGGGGTGAGGTAGGTCATGACCGGCCATTCGTTGTCGTACACGCCTATTTCGGGCGGAACCTCCAACGTAAGCACGAGCGTTGCGCCGAGCGCCAGCGTCCCGGTCGTTACCGTGCGGGTATAACCGCCCGGCCCGAGAATGGCGGCGTCGACCATATAAGGCTGGCCGCGCCCAGTCAGGTGGATGGTGAAGGTTTGCGGGCGATGCCCGGCGATCAATGCCACCCCCGTGCCGGCCCCGTCGCCGATCCAGGTGCTGTCTGGGATGGTGTTCTTTGCGCCACCGGCGGCCGAGAACCCAACTTGCCGTCCACGCTCGTCGGTCACATAGCCGTCCACCGGATCAAAGACCACCGACGACCACCAGCCTTGGGCCTCGATTCCGCTCTGGAAGACACCCCGGGCATAGTCCAGCGCATTCTGCACCGCCGTGCTTTGGGGGGCGGTCAAGTTTTGATTGAACACCCCGGTCTCATTCACGAGAAAGGCGCCAACCTCTTTGTAGGTCTGCGTGTAGGCCTGGGTCGAAGTCTTGTGTTTGTTCGTCGACACAAACGCCGGGTTGGGGTTGGGCACTTTCAAGACATTCAGCATCGCCAGTTGCGCGCGCTTGTCGTACATCAAGGGTAAGTGCTGGAGGCCCACAAATTCCGAGATGCTGACTTTGGCCGAGATGGGCGCGCCTCCCGGATAGGCGAACGGCCCGGTGGCCGAACCGAAGGGCACCGATCCATCCCCTCTCCGGCTGAAGCGCATGTTGAAGCCTGCGTCGGCGGGCACGCTCTTCTGGGTCGCCGTCCAGTACTCTCCGAGGCCCGCGCAGCGCCCGGTAAAGTCATTGAACGGGACCAGGTCCGAGGCAGCCGCTCTGCTGGCGCTGCCGTCGACGCCCACCGCGTTCAGGATGAACTCAATCCGGTTCAGGATGATCTGAAGCTGTTCAACGGCTTCCGGGCTTGAAATGGCGTTGATCCAGTCCCGCATCTGCTGGACGGTGGCTAACACGCCACTTACAGACGCCATCGAAAGGCAACTTCCGCTGGGCGCCGTCTGCTGGCGCACCCACAGCGACGTGTCGGCTTGCGAGCCCGCGAAGATATACAGTCGCCCGGTCAGGGCCGTCGCAACGTTCGTCCCGGCCGACAGCGACGGAGGCGAGCCCGCGCCGTTGTTCAGATCGAGGAGAAAGTTGTTGCGGTATTTCAGTCCATCGGTGATCAGTCCAAGACCGCCCAGATTTGCGCCATTGGCATCGGCCGTCACGAACGGATACGTGGCCAGCATGGAATTCAGCGTTGGCACATACTTGCTGATGAAGTCGCGGTTGCGCAGAACGGTGTCGGTGGCCAAACTGCCGGCTGTAATCGCGTAGTCCGGCCCATTGATGGCATTGCCTGGGTTACCTTGCAGATACAAGTACTCGGCATACACGATCCGCGAGAGCAGGAAGCGCATCACGGCGTTGTCGCGCCAGTTATCAATGACGCCGCTCCACGCCCGCGCATCGCCCATGTTGGGTACGCCGGCCAGGATCAAGTTGCGGATCCTTGGGAGCGTCGCGGCGCCGGGCGAACCGTCGGTCAGGGTATCCGGGGTGATGGCCCCGCCATACGCATCACTCTGGATATAGGCCCGGGCAATCAGCCCGCCCGCATCGTGGGCGATGACGTCGACGGCATCCAGGTCGGGATCGCCGGGATGAGCGCCCTTCCACTCGTCTGCGGCCTGGCGCAGGGCAATGCCCAGATAGTCGATCCCCTGATCGAGGGTCGCGTCCGCGATTCCTTCGGCGGTCAGATTTGACAGATGTCCATCCGTGGCCCCGTCATAGCGGGCCGGCGGAAGGCGCCAGTCGTAGTTCACGACAAACATATCCCGGTCTTTCTGATAGCCAAAGTTGGTCAGAGTCTGGACCAGATCATCGTAGGTCCCCAGGACCGGATCCAGCGCGAGCGAACCTGGGGCCAGGCCGCGGGTGGTGAACCAGGTTGTGTCACCTGGTTTGGGGCCGGTGCCCATCAGCCCGGGCACGATGATGACCGGCCGGCGCATCTTGGGCGCAGCCCGCACGATGGCTTCCTGGCCGGTGTCCATCTTGACCCAGATGGCGATTTCCCCGCGGTTGGTCAGCCGCTCGCCGATGGTCAGGTCCTTGACCATGCCATTGACCCCGGTGATCACATCCCCAACACCCAACACCCGATAGGTATTGACGGTGGGCGTGACCGGATCGCCCGGGGCGGCCGGATAGGGCAGGATGATGTCGCTGGCGAAGATCGCCGGGCCCATCTTGTCAGTCCCAAAGAAGGCGATATTCATCCGATGCTTATCGCCGAAAAGGCTGCGGTTGATGGCGACCCGCTTCTCGATGTCATAATGGAAGATGTAGCCGGCATCCTCGCCCGGGTCAACGACACCGTTCCCATTCACATCGTTGTGCGCTTCGCCCGGGTCAATCACGCCATTGCAGGCCATGCCCGTGATGCGATACAACTCGCGCCCGCCGGTCAAGCTCGGGATCTTGGACCGGTCCAAAGAGATGAAGGTGCCCTCGCCGGGATTTCCGCCGCCCGGCCCGCCGCCGATGCCGGCCGGGTTGACGAAATCGGCATAGAAGCTGACCGCCTCGGACTGGCCCGAGATGCTGGGCCGGCGGCCTTTTTTCGCGAAGGCGTCTCCAGCGATCGAGGTGTTGCCGCTCAGATCGGGGGCGAACATCGCGATGGGAGAGCCGTCCGTGTCGCCCATCCGCACCACGACATTGCCATCATTGGCGATCACGGGCCGCAGCGCGGCGGTGGTCATCCCGACCTCGATGTTCGAGGGATAGACCGCCATGCCGCCCTGCAGGTTGTTTTTGTAGAGGAATGGGTAGACGACCTGGTTGTTGTCGTTGATGCTCCCCCAGGTGAGCATGGAGCGGGTCGATCCACCGGGGAGAACGATGTACTCGTCCGTGTGTCCGAGCGCGCCATTCCAGATCCGGTTGTAGCGGTATCCACTCTCGTAGTCGCGGGCGATCACCTGGTTGGAATTGTTGATCTGGGCCGATGGCCAGAAGTAGGTGAAGTTGTTCTCGGTCGCCGGGTTGATCTTGCGCACATCGGTGACGGCGCTCCCGACAAAGATGGCCTCGCCCGCGCCGGTCCGCCCGACGAATGAGACGTTGTGCTGGTCATTGATCGAGATGCCCTCAAAGATCTCGACGATGCCCTGATCGCCGTCCTTTGCGACCACATTCAGATCGTAGTTGCCCTGCGGCGCGGGAAGGCTGCATGCGGCTGGCGGGGTGGGTGTGCCGGTGGGAGTCGGCGAGGGCGTCGGGGTGGGCGTCGGAATTCCGGCGATCACCGGCTGGACTGAATAGATCCCCCGACCATGCGTGGCGGCGTAGAGTCGTTGACCCAGAAACATCAACTGTTCGACCGATACGTTCACCGGACCATCCGCCGGAACGCCCCACGTAGCGCCGCCATCATCACTCGCAAAGATCCCGACCTCCGTCCCGGCGTATAGAACGCCGGGGTTGTTGGGGTGAATGGCAAAAGTGCGTACCGGGACCTGCGGCAGCGCCCCTCCGCCAGTTCCGTTGAGGGCGGCCCATGTCGCGCCCGCGTCGCCCGTTTTCCATACCCGATTTGCGGAATAACCGCCGTAGGTTACGTAAACGACCTGCGGGCTGCTCGGATCAAATGTGATCCGAGTAAGATAATTGCCGGTGCCGGTGGGTTGACCCAGCCAGGTGACTGACGACCAGCTCGGATTGGCGGCCGCGCCATTGCTCGTTTTGAATAGGGCACCGGAGACATGGCCCACCCAGATCACGTCAGAGGTCCCCGGCGCGACCGCGATCGCGCTGATCAGATCGGTCAAAACCCCGCCAGGCGCGACCGGCGGCTTGATGGCGCTCCACGAAGGCCATGTCCAGGCCGTGCGGACGTCCGGGCTGCGCCACAGGGACGCTCCGCCCGCCAACATGGTATTCGAGTTGTTGGGGTCGAGGATGAAGGGCGCGATAAACAGCGCATTGGTGGGCGTGCGTGAATCCGTAATCTCGCCAATGCCTGGCGCGATGCTCTTATCGATTGTGCTGGTCGAGCCGCCACCATCTTTGGATCGAAAGACCTTGAGGTTCACGTATTCGCCATACATGACACTTGAGTCGGTCGGATCGATCGCCACCGCGCCACCGTCACCACCGTAGATGTCTCGCCAGGTGGCAAGGCCATTTTGAAGGGGGGTCCCATTGTCCTGCGCGCCGCCCAGGACGCGCAGTGTGCCGCCGCCGTTGCTGGCGGCGACGCTGAAGAACTGGGTCATGGCGGGTCCGATGATGTGGGTCCAGCCGCCGCTCGTGGAGGCGAGGTTGAGGTCGTCCACGCGGAACAACCCGCCATCGTTGCCAAACCAGACTGTCTTTGTGATCACCCCGTCGAAGTCGCGCGGGGCAAAGACCACATGATGGTCGGCATGGACCGAGACCCCATTTGACTGATATTGATCCCAGTCGCCGATCTTTGTAAAATTGGCACCCCCGTTCGTTGATCGGTAGATGTCCACACCTCCGACGATGACATCATTCGAATTCACCGGATTCACCCAGATGACGTTTCCGTACCACCCCTGTCCGGCCAGCAAATTGAGGCCGGTGCTGACCAGGGTGAAGTTGGCGCCTCCATTGACGCTCTTATAAACCTGGCCACCGAGGTTATTTGCTGAGGCGTAGACCACGTTTGGATTGCTCTTCGACCAGGCTACCTCGATCCGGCCACCGGGAAGCCCAAGCGCTGATCCCCAGCTCTGCCCGCCGTCGGTGGTGTATTTCGCCCAACCGCCTCCGCTGGCAACCGCCTCGGTAATGACGGTTGGACTGGCCTTGACATCGTAGGCGGGCGCGCTCGAAATCACTTGCACAAAGGTAGCCCCGCTATCAATCGAACGAAAGACCCCGCCCCAGGTTGCGGCGTACAGAACGGCTCCATCCACCGACATTGCGAGTCGGTTCACATATTGGAAGTTTGTTCCGGCGCCGGACGCGGTCGAGGCCAGCTGCGACCAGGTCTGGCCCGAATCACTGGACATGAAAATGCCATCCCCGATCAGCGCATCGCCATTGCCGAAGCCTTCGCCCGTGCCGGCGTAGACGACGTTGCCGGTCACCGGATTTACCACCATGGCGCTTACCGAAAGCTTGTCCAGATACGACGCGGAATTGACCGGACCTGTGCCCTGCCAGCCAGAGCCGTCGTTCTTGTTGATAAAGGTGCCGCCGCCGAGGCTGCCGATGATCATCCAGTCCGGATGCGCCGGCGGAATCACGATTGACCGGATCCGGCCGCCGATATTCGTGGGTCCTTCAAACGTCCACGCGGCCGGGCTGATGCCTCCAACTGTCGGATCCGGCATTAGCGTTGTCTTCTCGCGCGCGATATCGTAAAGCGTCAGCGCTTTCTTAAGCCCGTCGACTGGGATTTCCCCCTTCTCGTTCTGCAACTGCAAGCGTCGGAACGCGGCATACTGCTCCGGAAAAGTCGGCTTATCACCGGCTTCATCAGGCTCGCCCGGCTGCGTCTCGAACTCCGCCGGCAGCACCCGAGCTACCACCGGGACCGGCGTCTCGGTCGGCGCCGCCAGCGGGCTTTCCGCCCGCGACGCCACCAGTGGTCCCGGGGCCGCGGGCGCGGCCGGGATCACGGCCGAGGACGAGATTGACGTCGCCAACAAGGCGGCGGCCAAAATCGCGCGGGCAGCCGCCGCGCCAGTCATGAATCCGGATGAAGGCTTCTTCATCAAACTTAGCTCCTTAAGCAGTTCAGAACGATTCCGCATCAGCGGAGGGCGCGCGGCAGGTAGGCCGTGCCCGGGAAGATCACATAGATCGCGCCGTTTTGGGTCGCCAGGCCGATCGCCAGCCCGGTGATGTTGGTGACTAAAGTCTGGCTCAGGGTCAGCGTCGCCGTGCCGGTCTCGCGCGGCGCGAGGCGCACCCAGGCCAGGACGCCACTCCCGCTTGGCCCAGTTTGTCCCCCCAACGTCCCGGCCCCAAAGCGCACGTAGTTTGCCCCGATCTCGATCGGGACATCGACCAGCGCTCGCCCGGTTGCCGTCAGGAAGCTGCCCTGGGTCACGCCGGTGGCCGTCACCTGGGCCGGGTCGAAGCGAAGGGCCGTCTCATACCCGCCCAGGTTTGTCACGCCCGAGATCATCACCGCCACCGTGATCGGTTGGGTGATATAGGTCCGGACGTTGTTCGGGGATAGCATAATCATGGCGCTACCGGGCGGCACGGGCGTCGGCGTGGGCGCCGGGCCGGGCACGGTTACGGTCGTAGCGTCTCGCGCCAACGCGATGAAGGTCGCGCTATACGCGCTGGTCCAGGTACCTACGCTCACCCGGGTCTGGGTCACCACCTGGCTGGTGATGTATTCGTAGGTGTCCCCCGGCAGCATCTCGAGCGGCATCCCCGCGAACAGCGTCCCAAAGGCCGTGTCCGCCAGGGTATGCGTCGTCAGGGTGTACTCGCCCGTGTTCTGGACCCGGTAGCAGTACGCGACATCAGTCCCCGCCGTCACCGTCAAGGTGTCGGTGATCGCGCAAACGGGGTCGCCAACCAGCGGCATGAGACCAACCGTCTTGGTCAACACAACCTCAATCGGCAGGTTTGCGCCCGGTTCGCAGCCGCCTTCAACCGGCCGTCCGAAATGCAGCCGGTCGATGAAGACTGCGCTGTCATAAGCCGTGTCGCTTACATCAGAAATAAGGAAACTGATGACGCTCGTCGCCCCCGGGGTCACATCGATCTGCGCCCGCAGCTTCGGCGTCGCTCCGTCGTAGGTCGTCCCATACGCGTTCGCCGGCGTCGCCCCAAACACCGAGTTGATGCTGATCCGGTTCCCCTGCAGGTCACGCGCCATCGGCCGCCCATCCACATACGCGTCGAAATAGTCGTTGAACTGCGACCCGACGAATTCCGGGAACTCCTCCGACAGGAACTTGAAGTCCACCGCCACGCACGTCGCCGTCGTCGGCACCGTCACCGTCAGCGCCAGCCGCGCATAGTCCCCCAGCCCAAATGTGTTGGGATTGTTGTTTGGCTGGTCGGCAAACAACATATTGCCCGTGCCCAGATACGCGAACGTCGTCCCCTCGGTCGGGAAGCCCGACAGGGTCGGCTGGCCCAAACCTCCTACCCCCGCCTTGTTCACCAGGTCCGTGTCCAGCCGCGCGCCCTGGAGCGTCGACAGGTCCAGTCCCATCGCGGCAGCCAGGTCGACGGCCGTCGGGGCCACCTCGCCGAAGTCATAGTCCGATCCCGCCCCGCCGATCCCGACCACGATGTTGGTGATCACGTTGGGCGAGGCGATTGACCCGCCCAATGTGCCCGGGATCGCGACCCCGTTCAGATACCCGAAGGGCTGAACTTCCTCGATCCAGTACGTCCCGGGCAGGGCCTCGAACGCGTAGTAGCCCTCGAAGGTGGTCTTGGCCGTCTTGTTGACCGGCTGATTGGCGAAGTCGACGCCATGCAGCTTGAGGGTGGCCGGGCTCAGGCCGGTCTCGCTGATCTGGCGCGTCCCGTTCCCGTTCTCGTCCCAGAACACATGGCCCGACAGCGCGGACGGCCGCTCGCCGAAGTTGTAGTTGATCCCGTCGCTGATCTGGTTGAAGCCGATCCCGACGATGACGTCATCCAATGCCACCCCGCCCGCGCCCGTGCCGGCCCGGTCAATCCCATCCACGAAATTCGGTTGGGTCTCGAGCAGCGAGTACGCGCCGTTCGGGATGGCCCGGAAGATGTAATAGCCGGATGCGTTTGTCCGGGTCACCATCACGACCGGGTCGCCCAGCGTGTTCTGGCCCTGCAGCGTGATCGTCACGCCCGCGATGCCTGGCTCGCCATACCCGCCGCGATACCCGTCGTTGTCCGCATCGACGTAGACATAGCCCGAGAGGGTGCTGGGCGGCAGTTCGCCAAAGGTATAGCCCTGCCCGAAGGAATGCTCGCCGATGACGATGCCGGTGACCCGATCGTTGGAAAGCAGACCGCCCAGCGAGCCCATGGCGTCAAGACCATCCGCGTATCCGGCTGCCTGGGTCTCACTCAGGGTATAGATACCCGGCTGAAGATCAGGGAAGTTGAAATTGCCACCGCCGTCAGTCGTGTAGGTGAGGAACACGGGCACGCCCAGGTTCGTCGTCCCGGTCAGCCAGACCGCGACCCCGGCGATGCCAAAATCGCCAATGCCCGGATACGGCTCATAGAAACCGTTGTTGTTGCGATCGGCAAAGACCGTGCCGATGATGCCGAACTTGCGCTCGCCGAATGTGTAGCTCCTGGCGTCATCGCCCCAGGTCACGTGAATGAACCGAATCTGATCATTGCCCAGAACACCGCCATTCGTGCCGACGTTGTCCACCCAGTCGGTGTAGGTCGGCGGCTGAACCTCGGTGAGCGTGTAGGTCCCGGGCCGCAAACCGCTGAAAATGAACCCCGCAACACGCCCGGTGTTCGTCATCCGTACGGATGCGCCCAGATCATCGAGGCCATCGAGGTAGACGTCGACCGGGTCGACGAGCGGGTCAGGCGGGCTGCCAAACACGCCGTTGTCATCGATATCGTAGTAGACGTGGCCGCGGATCTGCGCCGGGCGCAACTCGGCGAAGAGATAGTTGGCCCCAACCGCGTTCGGCGTATATATGATTCCGGCGATGATGTCGTTGGTGATCGGCGGCGAATAGCCGGGCTGGGCGGCCAGCGACGCAGTCCCCGTCAGTCCGCCCAGGCTGCCCGCCACATCGTTGCCATCAAAGAAGCCATACGGCTGCGCCTCCACCAGCCTGTAGGTGCCGGTGAGAAGCCCGCCAAACGCGAAGAAACCGCTATATCCGGTCGCGACACTCTGGGTCACCAGCGAGCCATCCGCCAGCCGCCCATACGCCAAGATCGTGACTTCATTAATCCCGGATTCATTGAACTCGCGCGCGCTATTGACGTTGTCATCGGCGAACACGTAACCCGTCAGGGTCGGGCCCAGCAGGAAGTCGCAATAGCTCGTGTTGGTTCCATATTGCAGGGGAATCCCGCCGATCGACCGGCCTTGAGCCGCGGCCCGATAGTCGCAAACCGAAACGCCGAAGTCGGTATAACCCGTCGGGAAGTTGAGTTGGGTGACGGTGTAGACGCCCGGCGCGAGGCCGTTGAAGCGATAGTAGCCGCTCGCATCGGTCGTCGCCGTCATCAGCGTATTTCCCCCGCCGAAAGGGATGCCGTTCAGCCGCAAGGTCTGGCTGACCAGGCCCTGGCCAGCCCAGGCCGCGCTGCTTGCGTACCACACATACGCAACCCGCCCGCCGATGCTGGCATTCATCAGCTCGCCGAAGTTATAGTCGGTGGCGTAGGCGCCCGGGGCGAGATTCAAATTGACGAACTGGTCGTTGGCGCCAATCGCGCCGCCCGCCCCAATGCCCAACTGTTCTTGTCCATCGGCGTACCCGGCCGGCTGAGACTCGGTCAAGGTGTAGGTACCCGGACGTAATCCAGTGAAGAGATAGGCCCCCTGGGTTGTCTGTGACACCGCCACCGCCTGGCCGAGGTTGTTGATGCCCGTCAGCAGAATCACCGCATTGGCGTCGATGCCGCTTTCGCCGCTGTCCCGGACACCATTCCCGTTGGCGTCCAGATAGACGTACCCGCCAATGGTGTTGCGCTGCTCGCCGAAGTTGTAGCCGGTGAGGACGACGCCTGGGGTGAAGACAATCCGCGAGATGATGTCGTTGGTCAGGGTCAGGCCTCCGCCTGTGCCGACCGTCTCGCGGCCGTCCAGATACCCGGCCGGCTGGAACTCGCGAATCGCGTAGGTGCCGGTCACCAGCCCGCCCCAGTAGTAGATTCCCTGATTACACCGGTTGAGCGCCCGGTAGTCCGGGGTGAACGAGGTCGCGTTCAGGGTCACGTTGTTGTTGTAGATGTCTACGCCGGTCAGCTGCAGACTCACCCCGCCGATGCCAACCTCCGGCGAGTTGCACAACGTTCCGGGACTGGGCTCGAAATTCCCGTTGTCGTTATCGTCACGGTAGATGTAGCCAACGATGCTGGGCTTCTCCCCGAACGCCGCGCCCTTGGTCTGGCCAACTGTGAGCGAGATGCCGCGGACTTGATCGTTGCCGAGGGTGGCCTCGGGCGCATAGGAACGGTCCAGCCCGTCCACGTCCACATCCCGCTGGATCTCAGTCAAGGTGTACACGCCCGGCCGAAGCAGAGGGAAGTTGAACTGGCCACTCGTGTCCGTGGTGTCAGTCGTCCAAACACTCTGGCCGAGGTCATTCCGGCCGGTAAGCACGATCTTGACTCCGGCCCCCACCGGCGTTTCGGCACTCGACCAATCCTGGGAATAGAAGGGCGGCGCGCCCTGGGGCGGCCACTCGAAGATTCCGTTGTCGTTCAGGTCAAAGTACACATACCCGCGCAGCGTATTCGGCGGATATTCGCTGAAGTTGTAGTCGCTTCTAAACACCCCGCCGGCGTAGTTCACGTCGATGTAGTCCTGGCCAAGCGGACCAGGTGTCCCGCCCCCGGCGCCGGCAAAGTCCGGGCCATCGAGATAGTTGGGCGGCGGAATCTGGCGGATGCGATACGCGCCGGCGGCCAGGTCGCCAAAACTGTAGAAGCCAAAGCTGTCGGTCTGGGCCGTGCGGGTGATCGGATTGCCACCCGTCGGCGCGCCGGTCAGGATCAGGGTCACGCCTTGCAGGATCGGATCCGGATACCCCGATTCGCTTGTGATATAGCCATCGGCTTGAACGTCTACAAAGACGAACCCGCCCAGGCCGGTCTGCATCTCCCCAAAATCATAGCCGTAGCCATAGCCGGCGACGCCAAGGACGATCCCGGCAAACGTATCGGAGGGCACAAAGCTCCCGCCCAGGTTGCCGAGCGCGTCCTGCCCGTCGGTGTAGCCGGCGGGTTGTTGCTCGGTAATCGTGTACACACCCGGGCGCAGGTTGGCGAAGTTGTATGACCCGTAGCCGGCGGTCTGGGTGGCGCGGAAGACCGCAGCGCCCAGATCATCGACCCCATTCAGGCTCAAGTCGACCAGCGGTAGGCCGGGCTCGTTGTTCTGGCGCGAGGCGTTGTTGTTGATATCGAGATACACCAGACCGGCCAGCGCCGCGGGAGGCAGTTCTCCAAAGTTGTATTCGGCCCCGAACTGGTTCGCCCCAAAAGTGACGGTGAAGACGTCCTGGCCCTTCGACCCGCCCAGCGTCCCAAGTTGTTCTTTGCCGTCGAAATACCCGTTGGGCTGATACTCAACCATCCGATACGTCCCGGCCAACAAATCGCCGAACGCATAGAAGCCAAACTGGTTTGTCACAGCGGTGCGATTGATCGGACCGCCCAGGGTTGTGGTTCCATCCAGCGCGACCAGCGTGTCCGGGATGGAACCACAACCCTGGGCGATCCGATCAATCGCACCGCTGTGACAAACCAGT